>NZ_JBSFRU010000157.1:0-13894 GCF_053589395.1 Nocardia sp. NPDC003345 | reverse complement strand
AAGATCTCGGCGGGCGCGGCGGTCGCGGGGGCGGTCACGAAATCGGTATCGGCAACCTCGTGCAATCTGGCGAATCGGTCCACATCCGCGCAGGCGTTCTCGGTGACCACCGCGATGGGCCGGCCCTCGTCCACCACGACCACGGCCCCGTGCGCGCGTTTGTGGATCAGCGCGAGCGCCTCGGAGACCGAATGGTCCATGGTGAGCGTGACCGGCGTATCGGCCACCAGCGAGCGGCTCTTCACGAACGTGATGGTCTCGGCGGCCGCGTTGTCGGGCAGATCCTGCGGCAGGACGACCAGCCCGCCACGACGGGACACCGTTTCGGCCATCCGCTTGCCGGCCACCGCGGTCATATTCGCGACGACGAGCGGGATGGTGGTGCCGGAACCGTCGGCCGTGGCGAGGTCGACATCGAACCTGGACGCGATATCGGTGCGGTTCGGCACCAGGAAGACGTCGTTGTAGGTCAGGTCGTACGGCGGGATCTGTCCGGGAAGAAACTGCACTGCGCCCATGGTAATCGCGATCCGGGCCGGGCGTGCCGGGCCGCGGGATTCACTTCGCCCGGCGCCCGCGGTGCCCGCGCGCCGGGGCGGGATTCGCACCGCGGCGGGGCCGGGCGCGCGGGTCGGGGCGACGGGCCCGGGTCGTGGGGGCGGGCTCCGCTGGGCGGGGCCCGGGCGGGGTGCGGGCCCCGGTGAGATGCCGCAGGCCGGGATCGCCGGGCCGGACCTCGTGTTCGACCACGGGTACCCCGGCGGTGCGCGCGAGGGCGGTCACCTCGGCGCGTTCGGCGGGGGTGACCAGGGTCACCACGGTGCCGGACGCGCCCGCCCGGGCGGTGCGCCCGGCCCGGTGCAGATAATCCTTGGGATCGGCCGGCGGGTCGGCGTGCACCACCAGCGAGACCGCGTCCACATGGATACCGCGGGCGGCGACATCGGTGGCGACCAGCGCGGAAACGGCACCGTCGGCGAATGCCGCCAGGGTGCGGATCCGGCGGTTCTGGGCCCGGCCGCCGTGCAGGGCCGCGGTGGCGATGCCCTGTTCACGCAATCGGCGGGTGAGTTTCTCCGCGCCGTACTGGGTGCGCACGAACAGCAGGGTCCGGCCGTCGCGGGCGGCGATCTGCGCCAGGATCGCGGGTTTGTCGGCCGGTTCGACGAAGAGCAGATGGTGGGTCGCGACCGCGGTGCCGGGCTCCGGGCCGACACTGTGGGTGACCGGGTCGCGCAGATGGTCGCGGACCAGTTCCTGGACGGACTCGTCGTCGAGGGTGGCCGAGAACAGCAGTCGCTGGCCGCCGGCCGGGACCCGGTCCAGCAAGAGCCGGACCTGGGGCAGGAAACCGAAATCGGCCATATGGTCGGCCTCGTCTATCGCCACGACCTGGACGGCGTCGAGGACCGCGGCGCCCTGTTCGAGCAGATCGGCGAGACGGCCCGGGGTGGCGATCAGCAGATCCACCCCGCGCTGGAGGCGGTCGGCCTGTTTGGCCACCGGGATACCGCCCACCGCGGTACCCAGCCGGAGTCCGAGAGCGAACGGCGCCAGCGCCTGTTCGATCTGCAGGGCGAGTTCGCGGGTGGGCGCCAGGATCAGGCCGCGTGGGGCGCGCGCGATGGCGGGCGCCCCGGCCAGCCGGGCGAGGATCGGCAGGCCGAAGGCGAGGGTCTTGCCCGAACCCGTGGGTGCGCGGCCGAGCACATCCCGCCCGGCGAGCGCGTCCGGGATGGTGGCGGCCTGTACCGGCAACGGTTCGGTGAGGCCTTCGCGGCGCAGGGCCTGAACGGTGAGAACCGGCAGGCCCAGCCGCGCGAAGGGCGGCCGGGGCCGGGTACCGGGAGCAGAGTCGGCGGGTTCGCGATGCGGGTGGTCAGGCACGGAACAACCGGCTCAGCTCGACCAGCCACGGGATGGCGACCGCGAGGGTCGGCACCACCAGAATGGCCATCGAGGCGAGATAGGCCGCGCCGGCGATGCGCAGATCGCCGAGCGGCCCCGCGAGTCGCTGGATGCGGATCAGGGTGCTGGGACCGCCCACGGCGAGCGCGCCCTGCGGCGCGGTCGACTTGGAGCAGGCGACGAGGGCCCGGGCCAGCGGTTTCGGGCCGGTCACCTTGACCGCCGAATCATCGGCCAGCAGTTCGATGAGCAGTTTCACCGAGTCGAGTGCGGATTTGCTGCGAACGAACCGGGGGAAGGCCTCGTGGGCGGCGGTGAACGCCTCCAGGACCAGATCGTGGCGGGCCCGCAGATGCGACCGTTCGTGGCTGAGTATGGCGGTCAGTTCCTGCTCGTCCAGATTGTCGAGGGTGCCCGCGCTGACCACGACGCGCCGCCGCAGGCCGGGGAGACAGTAGGCGATGGGCTCGGTGGCCGAGAGCACCCGGATATCGGCGGCGCGGCGGATCGGGCCGCTCTGGTCGAGCAGGTCCACCAGCATGCGGTGGCGGGCCCGGCGGCGGCGGGTGTGCACCCCCACCCGGACGGCGGCGTAGACCAGACGTGCGCCGATCAGCAGCGTGAGCATGAAAACCGAGACGTAGGCCAGCCACAAGGGCAGGCCCAGCGCGTCGATCTCATCGGTGGGCTTGGTGGTGGGTCGGCCGTCCGGCCCCGGAACCAGCAGTTCGGCGGCGATCGCCAGGCCGGAACTGAAGGCGCTGAGCACGGCGGCCAGTGCGATGGCCTGCCAGAGCACCAGGGCGGCGCGGGGTACGCGATAGGTCCAGGTCGCCCGGCTGAGCGCCTCCGGAACGGGACCGGCGAGTAGCAAGGCGAGTACGGCGAATGCCGGTGCTGCTGCGTCCATCGACTCTGCTCACTGCGTTGTGGGGCCAGGGTCCGAGATCACTGGGGTGGGCTGGTGTCCTCGGTTGCTTCGAGCTTAGCGAGCGCATCCCGTAGGGCCGCGGCCTCGTCCTTGCCGACCTGCTCCACGAAATGCACCAGGGCCGCGGCCCTGCTGCCGGCCTCGTCCGCCTGCTGTAGCGCGTCCATCATGAGTCCGGCGACCAGCTCGTCGCGGGTGTGTACCGGAGCGTACCGGTGCGCGCGATCGTCGCGCCGCTGCACCACGAGGTTTTTCTTCGCCAGCCGCTGTAGCACCGTCATCACGGTGGTGTACGCGAGTTCGCGGTGTGCCGACAGGGCTTCGTGCACCTGCCGGACGGTTTGTGGTTCATCGGCGGACCACAACTGGTCCATCACCGCTTTTTCGAGTTCACCGAGTCCAGCCATCTCTCGATTTTACGACTTCAACGACGCGGGGGCGTACTACAGGTTGTCGTAACTTCGTGGGATGTGTCATAGCCCGCGCGGGAACTTCCGGGCGCGAGCCGTTCGGGCGGGACGCGCGCGGGCCGGGATTCGTCACGGGTCCGTAACTCCTCTGTTCGCGCGAAACACTTGCTAGGTCTGGTAAGGCTAACCTATCTTTCGATCAAGTCGTTGCCGCGACGCCGATCTCGAGGAGGCTCGAATGTCCGAACTGGCCACTATGCGTATCCACCGTCCCTATGAGGCGGCGTTCGGCTCGGCCTGTTCCCGTTTGCGGGCCCTGCAGCCGGAACATCCGCGGGTCTATGCCGCCGCAGCCATGGCCGATCAGGGCAAACGCCGCTGGTGGGCGCTGTCGACCGGGCTGCGGGAGGGGCGAATAGATCTGATGTACCGGCGCCACGCCGCCGAGATGATCAGTGCCACGGCCGCTGCCGAAGTGGTGGCCACCGCGCTCATCCACGCCATCGTGGGCCGGGTCGCCGCTTTGTGGATCGCCGACGGCCGGGCCTGGGATCCGGGGCTGGAGAACGTCTGGATCCATACCGACAACGACGGCGGGATCGACTGGGCGGGCCTGGCCGATACCACCATCCGCGTGGTGGCCGGCGACCCGATGGCCGGATCGCCGGGTGTGGTGACGCTGCCGTGTGAGCGGGCCATGTGGGTGTGGCTGGCCTATCGCTGCGAACCCTCGCTGTTGCTGGTGCAGGGCGCACTGGCGCGCAGCGCCGGGCTGAGCCCCCGCCGGTTCCGGGCACTGGTCGCCGAATCGGTCTCGGGCGCCGCCACCTATGTGCCCGACCTCGCGCGGACCGATCCGGTCGCCGGGGCGCGCCGCGGGCAGGGCCTGCTGATGGCGCTCGAGGATCGGAGTCTGGCACTCCGGCGCGCGCAAGCTGTTGCCTAGTTAGGTAAGCCTGCCCTATACTAGAAAGCGGCGTACGGATCGCGCGAGAGTCCCGAGGGCTGCGGTGACCCCCGATCCAATGCGCGCGGCGGGCTCCACCTCCGGGTGGGGCCCGCCGCTTCATTTCCGGGAGCTGTGCCACGACCCGTGGGCCGGTCGTGCGATCGTGGAGCCATGACCGAACAGCAAACCCGCACTCCGCAGTCCATGGCCGATCTCACCGCCGACCAGCTGAACGAGATCAGCAAGGGCACATTCGCCGATCTGATCGGCCTGCGGGTGACGGAGCTGGGTCCGGACCGGGTACGCGGCGAATGGACCGTTATCCCGCGGCATCATCAGCCGGCCGGTATCCAGAACGGCGGTGTGCTGTGCACCGTGGTGGAAACGCTGGCGAGTACGGGCGGCGCCGCCTGGTACGGCGACCGGGGCGTGGTGGTGGGGGTCAACAACTCCACCGATTTCCTGCGTGCCGTGCGGGAGGGAAAACTCACCGCCGAGGCGACCCCGCTGCATCGCGGCGGACTGCAGCAGCTGTGGGTGGTTGTCATCACCGACGACGACGGGCGCCTGATCGCCCGCGGCCAGGTTCGCCTGCAGAATCTGCCGCACCGTTCCTGAGCCGGTCTGCCGCCGGAGACGAAGCAGGCCCGGGACGATCCGTCCCGGGCCTGCTGTCGTGCGATATACGGTCAGATACCGCCGGTGGACAGCAGGCCGCCGTCGACGCGCACCGTCTCACCGGTGATCCAGGCCGCCTGATCCGACGCCAGGAAGGCGATGAGCCGGGCGATGTCCTCCGGCGAACCCAGGCGCTTCATCGGGTAGACCTGTGCCGCGGCGTCCTCGTCGGCCGAGTACAGCGCGTCGGCGAAGCTGGTCTTCACCACGCCGGGCGCGACGGCGTTGACGCGGATCTTCGGCCCGAGCTGCCAGGCGAGTTCGTCGGTGAGCCGGATCAGCGCCGCCTTGGACGCGCCGTAGGCGGCGATGACGCCGGTGGACCGGATACCGGCCACGCTGGCGACATTGACGACGGCGCCGCCGTGCTCACCCATCCACGCCTTGTACGCCTCCTGGACGTACCCGAGGGCGGCGACCACGTTCACGTCGAAGATCTTGCGCACCGCGTCGAGATCGGCCTCCATCAGCGCGCCGTACACCGGGTTGATACCGGTGTTGTTGATCAGGATGTCCAGTGAGCCGAACTCGGTCACCGCCCGCTGGACCGCGGCGGTCCGGGCCTGGGCGTCGCCGGAATTCCCGGCCACCGCGACGACCTGGCCCTGATGTCCCAGGGCGCGCAGTTCGGCCGCCGCCTTCTCCAGCGGTTCGGGCTTACGCGCGGTGATGACCACGTTCGCGCCCCGGCTCAGCAGCTCGGCGGCCACCGCGTGGCCGATACCCCGGCTGGCTCCGGAGACCAGCGCGCTCTTGCCCAACAGATCGGTGCTCATATCCGGGCACGTTACCGTGCCCGGCGCGGACAACTGCGGGCAGCGGACCGCAACGTCCCCGGCCGGAACGGCCGGCGCCGGGCGCCGGGTAAAATCGGTGGTTCATCGTCCGGATACGGCCGACCATGGGTGCAATACCGGCCCGGTGCGGCACCGGACCACTGCCCCCGACCCAGTTCCGAGGAGATATCTGTGATCACCGCGACCGACCTCGAGGTCCGGGCCGGCGTACGTACTCTGCTGTCCGCGCCGGGTCCGGCGCTGCGGGTACAGGCCGGTGACCGGATCGGCCTGGTCGGGCGTAACGGCGCCGGTAAGACCACCACCCTGCGCATCCTCGCGGGGGAGGGCGAGCCGTACGCCGGGACGATCGTGCGGTCCAGCGATATCGGGTATCTCCCGCAGGATCCGCGCGAGGGCAATCTCGATGTACTGGCCCGCGACCGGGTGCTGTCGGCGCGCGGCCTGGACGCGCTGATCCGGGATATGGAGAAGCAGCAGGCGCTGATGGCCGAACTGGCCGACGAGACCGAACGTGAGCGGGCCGTCCGCAAGTACGGCCGGCTCGAGGACCGTTTCTCGGCGCTGGGCGGCTACGTCGCCGAGAGCGAGGCGGCCCGGATCTGCAACAGCCTGGGACTGCCGGATCGTGTCCTGGAACAGCCGCTACGCACCCTTTCGGGCGGTCAGCGCCGGCGAATCGAACTGGCGCGCATCCTGTTCGCCGCCTCCGACGGCAGCGGCGGCCGGTCCGACACCACCCTGCTGCTGGACGAGCCCACCAACCACCTCGATGCCGACTCCATCACCTGGTTGCGTGGTTTCCTGCAGAACCACGACGGTGGGCTGATCGTGATCAGCCACGATGTGGATCTGCTCGCCGACGTGGTCAACAAGGTGTGGTTCCTCGACGCGGTACGCGGTGAGGCCGACGTCTACAACATGGGCTGGACCAAATATGTCGACGCCCGCGCCACCGATGAACAGCGGCGCCGCCGGGAACGGGCGAACGCCGAGAAGAAGGCGTCGGCACTGCGCGCCCAGGCCGCCAAATTGGGCGCCAAGGCCACCAAAGCCGTTGCCGCGCAGAATATGGCCAAACGCGCCGATCGGCTGATGTCGGAACTCGACGAGGTGCGGGTGGCCGACAAGGTCGCGCGGATCAAATTCCCCGAGCCCGCGGCCTGCGGGAAGACCCCGCTGATGGCGGAGAATCTCACCAAGGCCTACGGGTCGCTGGAGATATTCACCGGTGTCGATCTTGCGATCGACCGGGGAAGCCGCGTGGTCGTGCTGGGTCTCAACGGCGCGGGCAAGACCACGCTGCTGCGACTGCTGGCCGGGACCGAGGAGGCGACGGCGGGGTCGCTGGTACCCGGTCACGGGCTGAAGGTCGGGTATTTCGCGCAGGAGCACGACACCCTGGACGATTCGGCTTCGGTCTGGGAGAACATCCGGCACGCCGCACCCGACGCCGGCGAGCAGGAGTTGCGCGGGCTGCTGGGTGCGTTCATGTTCAGCGGCCCGCAACTCGAACAACCGGCCGGGACGCTGTCCGGCGGTGAGAAGACCCGGCTGGCGCTGGCCGGGCTGGTGTCCTCGGCGGCCAATGTGCTGCTGCTGGACGAACCCACCAACAACCTGGACCCGATATCACGGGAACAGGTGCTCGACGCGCTGCGCACCTATGCGGGCGCGGTGGTGCTGGTGACCCACGATCCGGGGGCCGCCGAGGCGCTGAATCCGGAGCGGGTGATCCTGCTTCCGGACGGGACCGAGGACCATTGGTCGGCCGAGTATCTGGAATTGATTCAGCTCGCGTGAGTTTCATCACACGAACTCATTGCCGGATGCTCGCCGAATGCTTAGCCTGAGAGTGACGCTGCTCGGCGACTCGGAGGAAGCCATGGGCGACAGGCCGGTACAGAGCAAGAGCACATTGGGTAAGGGCACCCGCGTCACGGGTAAGTCGCGCGACCGCCTGCAATCCCAGTTGAAGAAGCAATACGAAGCGGGGGCGAGCATCAGGTCGCTGGCACGGGCGACCGGGCGTTCCTACGGGTTCATCCACAACGTGCTGACGGAGTCGCATGTGCAACTCCGCAGCCGTGGTGGCGCGAACCGCCGGAAAGCCCGCTAGCCGCACCGTATTCGCAGGCACCGCCGCCGGGGATCCGCCCGGCGGCGAGGTCGGCGAGGTACCTCCGCGGCGCCCGGGCCCCGGGCGTGCGGGGGTGTCGCGGGCTGCGGTCACCATCCCGCGACGGCGCCGTCGCCGTGGATCAGGAGATTGGCGAGGCTGGTGAAGATCGGCAATCCGGTCTTGATCTCCAGATAGGCGAATTGGCCCTGCGGGTTGACCTCGAGGAAATAGTATTCGCCGTCGAGGCCCACTCGCAGATCCACGACGCCGAAACTCAGCCCGAGCGCGCCCATGAGCGTCGCCAGTGATTTGCTGACGGCGGCGGGCAGGCGCCCGGGAGCGAAGCCGACCGAGTTGTCGAGGCGAGAATCCACCCGGCCCGCGCCGGCGGGCGAGTCGATGCGCACCACCCACTCGTGTCCTTCCACCCAGACCACGCGCAGATCGCATTCCGGTTCGATGAAACGCTGGAAGATGGTCGGTGACCACCGGATACCGTTCAGCCGGTCCAGCTCGCCGGGGTCGAGGATGCGGGTCTCGGAGAATTCCGCGCGTGAGGTGCCGGTTCGTTTGAAAACGACGGGGGCCCCGCAGGATTCGGCGAACGCGCGGGCCTCGCCCGGATCGTTGGTGACGACGGTCTCCGGGACGGCGCAGCCCGCCCGCGCGGCCGTATCCAGCTGGACGATCTTGCGGTGGGCGATCCGGTCGTGTCCCGGTTCGTTGACCCACCGGGCCGGGAGCGACCACAGCAGTCCCTGGATGAAACCGTCGCATTCGGCCTGCCGATAGGCGTCGTCGTCGGACCGTGCGCCCGCGGGCACCTCGCTGTGGTGGGGGCGCCGCCACCACACGGCCGTGACCTCGTCGAGTCCGGCGAGCCCCGCCAGCGACCTGGTGGCACCGGTCCGGTCGATCCGGATCGTTCCCGGCTCCCGGGGGAAATCCCGCAGATCGAGCCGTAGCGGGGCGAGGGCGTGCTGTTCACGCAGCGTGGCTTCCATGGCGGTCGCGTGGAGATCGTCGGCCTCGGAGACGATGAGGACCCGTCCCGGATACCGGGCGCCCACCGGGTGCCCGCTCAGTCGAGGCTGTCGCAATGGATATCGCGGCGGCTCCCGTGCCGCGCCCTGGTGTGGGTGCGGGTGAAGACGGCGGGGTGCGCGGGGTCGGCTTCGATATCCAGTCCCGCCGCCCAGGCCTCGGTGAGCCGATGTAGCCGGGCGTCGCCGAATGTCTCCGAGGGCGGTGCCGCCAGTGTCATCGGCCGATCGGCGATATCGATGCGCAGACGCCGGGTGAAATCGGCGGTCGCACCGGCCCGGATATCGACCAGAACGGCGCCCGGGGGGATTTCCGGATGCCGTCCGGCGCCGCGGATCGCGAGTACGTCCCGGCGCTCGAAGGTCCACGTTCCGTCCGCGACCCGTACCCGGATATCACGGTCGGATTCTCCGGCCAGAAATCCGGTGATCGTCGCGACCGCACCGGTTTCCGGTAGGTCGAGGAGGTGGATCGCATCGGTCATCGAGGAATCTCCGATCTTGCTCGCAATGTGCCGGCACCCGATCGCGTCCGGATCATAACGCCGTACGGATTCCCCGGCATCCGATATCGCCGAATTATCACCGGCGAAATCATTGATCTTGTGCAACGATTCCGGGCAAGGGCGGATAATTTCCGGTGAATCGGGATATCCACCCGGTGGGAAAATATTTGCCGGGCGCATGCGCCGGAAGATCAGAGCCCGAGCAGCTCGGGCCGGGTCGCCAGCTCGCGCAATCGGCCCGCCGGATCGGCCAGCAGGCGCCGGGCGTCCAGATCGAGCAGTCCGCCGACCACCTCCACCTCGGCCGAGAGGGTCCCGTCCGCACGGATCATCTCCTGACGGATACGAAAGGTTTTTCCGGTGCCCCAGGCGAATTCGCAGGTCACCCGGAACTCGTCGCCGCCACGCAGCTCGCGGCGGTATTTGATGGTCGTCTCCAGGACCACCGGACCCACCCGTGCGGCCTGGAGCTTATCGGGCTGCAGCCCGGCCGCCAGCAGGAATTCCCAGCGCCCGTGTTCGGCGTATTGCATATACACCGCTTGATTCACATGGCCCAGGGCATCGAGTTCGTAACCGCGCACGGTGACGGGGACGGAGAAGGTCATAGCGGTGCGAACCCGCCGGAGGCCGGGGTTGTTCCCGGTTCAGCGACGCCCGGTTTCGCGCTCGTGCCACCACCGCGGCGCGTCGACGAAGTGGTTGTCGTATTCGTCCTGCGACGCCGCGAGTTCCTCCGGTGCCGCCTCGCCGCGCGCGATTCGCTCGAGCAGGCGGAAGTAGCCGAACCGCTGCACGCCGGGCATCAGGGCGATCAGGATACGGGCGCCGCTGTCCGGGGTGGCGCCGAAGGCGTGCACGGTCGTCTTCGGTACCAGTGCGCAGCCGCCCGCTCCGACGGTGACGAAGCGATCCCCGGCCATCAGCTGCAGTTCGCCCTCGGCGACGTAGAAGAGCTCGTCGGACAGCGTGTGGAAATGCGGTGCCGCCCCGTCGGCGCCGCGATCCAGGGTGACTTCCAGGGTGCTCACCGCGCCGTGTGCCGGTTCGGCGTCGATCAGTAGCCGCATGGTGACCGCGCCGGTGCGCAGCGTCTCGGCGGCGCCGGGCTGCCGCAGGACGAGGGATTCCGGGCTGGCGTTCACGGCGGCTCCTGATGATTCGGCTACGAATAATTCGATACCGAACTATATCTGAGCGAATAGAATTCTGTCCATGTCCGAACGGAAACCAGATGCGATCGACGCCATCGAACGGCAGTGGCGACGAGAGCGCCCGGACCTGGACCTGGCGGCGATGGTGGTGTTCGGCCGCCTCGGGCGGCTGGCGGTCGTCGCCGAACGGCAGATCGAAGCGGTCTTCCTCGCCCACGGGCTGCGGCGCGGGGAATTCGATGTGCTGGCGACACTGCGCCGGGCCGGCGATCCCTTCGAACTCAACCCCTCGGCGCTCGCCGACACCCTCATGTTGTCGCGCGCGGGTATGACCGGGCGGCTGGATCGGCTGGAATCGGCCGGTTACGTGCGGCGTATCGCGGACGCCGGTGACCGGCGGGCGGTGCGGGTCGCGTTGACCGGCGCGGGCCGGGAACTGGCCGACAGCGTGGTCACCGAACATATCGCCAACGAGACGCGCATGCTGGCGGCGCTGACCCCGGACGAACGCCGGGAGCTGGACCGGCTGGCCGGAAAGCTGCTCACCGCACTGGAATCCGGGAGCTGAGCGCGCCGGATACCGGCGCGGCCGCCGGATCAGGAGCGGCGGCGGACCGAGGCCTCCACCAGATCCAGGACGGCGGTGAGGTTCTCGTTGGTATGTCCGGAGGCGATCCGTGCGATGAGACCGTCCAGCACCAGGTCGAGGTAGCCCAGCAGGACATCGGTGGGCACATCGTCACGCAGTGCCCCGGCCGCCTTCCGGCGTTCCAGGCGGGCCAGGGTCGCGGCGGTGAGCTCGGCCGAACGCTGGGTCCAGCCGGCCCGGAACTCGGGGTCGGTGCGCAGCCGCCGGGCGATTTCGAGCCGGGTGCCCAGCCAGTTGTATTCCTGCGGGTCGGCGAGCATATCCCGCATCACCTGCACCAGACCCTGGTTCGCCGCCACCTCGGCCATCCGCTCGGCATCGTCCTGGGCCAGCGCGAAGAACAGCGCGTCCTTGTCCCGGAAGTGATGGAAGATCGCGCCGCGCGACAGGCCGATGGCCTCCTCCAGCCGCCGCACGGTCGCGCCGTCGTAGCCGAACTCGGCGAAACACCGGCGCGCGCCGTCGAGGATCTGGGAGCGCCGGGCGGCCAGATGATCGTCGCTGACCTTGGGCATCGGTCTCCTTCAACGGAATATACGAACCCCACGCGGTAAGCCGGCCGCGCGGGTTGTCACGATTCGAGCGAGCGAACAGGTGATGCCATTCGTACTCCCGCAACCTCATCGGAAGCGAATCACCGCACCCTCACATGGGGGTGGTTCCCTGCAGAGCGAGTCCCGTAGCCCACTGGGAGCGAGTGCCACGCCCGCAAAGGACGACTCCGTACGGAGTGAGCACTCGCAACCCCGTGGGAGCGAGTCTTACGAGCGACGTTCGCGCCCGTCTTGTCGTTGCGGGCCCGAAGCGCATGCGCCGAAGGCGCGAGTCTCGGGTCCGCAACGACAAGACCTCAGGGGCGCGAACCCGCGCCGCCGGAGGCGGCGCAATCAAGCACCGATCATGTTGCGCAGGACGTACTGCAGGATGCCGCCGTTGCGGTAGTAGTCCGCCTCACCGGGGGTGTCGATGCGGACCACCGCGTCGAACTCGATCTTCGAGCCGTCGTCCTTGGTCGCGGTGACATGCACCGTGGACGGTGTGCTGCCGGAGTTGAGTTCCTCGATACCGGTGATGTCGAAGACCTCGGTACCGGTCAGGCCCAGCGAGCCGGCCGATTCGCCCTCGGGGAACTGCAGCGGGATCACGCCCATGCCGATCAGGTTCGAGCGGTGGATGCGCTCGAAGGATTCGACGATCACGGCCTTGACGCCCAGCAGCCGGGTGCCCTTGGCCGCCCAGTCGCGGGAGGATCCGGAACCGTATTCCTTGCCGCCCAGTACGACCAGCGGGATACCGGCCTGCTGGTAGTTCTGCGAGGCGTCGTAGATGAAGGCCTGCGGGGCGCCGTCCTGGGTGAAGTCGCGGGTGTAACCGCCCGAGACATCGTCGAGGAGCTGGTTGCGCAGCCGGATGTTGGCGAAGGTGCCGCGGATCATCACCTCGTGGTTACCGCGCCGGGAACCCAGGGAGTTGTAGTCCTTGCGCGCCACGCCGTGCGAGTCCAGGTACTGCGCGGCGGGCGTGCCGGGCTTGATCGGACCGGCCGGGCTTATGTGGTCGGTGGTGACCGAGTCGCCCAGCAGCGCCAGCACCCGTGCGCCGGTGATGTCGGCGACCGGGGCGGGCTCCATTTCCATGCCGTCGAAGTACGGGGCCTTGCGCACGTAGGTCGAGTTCTCGTCCCACGCGAAGGTGTCGCCCTCGGGGGTGTCGAGGCCCTGCCAGCGTTCGTCGCCCTGGAAGACGGTGGCGTAGGACTTGGTGAACATGTCCCGGCTGATCGCGGACTTGATGGTGTCGTCGATCTCCTGCGGGGACGGCCAGATGTCCTTCAGGAAGACGTCGTTGCCGTCGGTGTCCTTGCCGAGGGCGTCGGTCTCGAAGTCGAAATCCATGGTGCCCGCGAGCGCGTAGGCGATGACCAGCGGCGGGGAGGCCAGGTAGTTCATCTTGACGTCGGGGGAGATACGGCCTTCGAAGTTGCGGTTACCGGAGAGCACCGCGGTGACCGAGAGGTCGTTGTCGTTGATCGCCTTGGAGATCTCTTCCGGCAGCGGACCGGTGTTGCCGATGCAGGTGGTGCAGCCGTAACCGCCGACGAAGAAGCCCAGCTTCTCCAGGTACGGCCACAGGCCGGCCTTCTCGTAGTAGTCGGAGACGACCTGCGAGCCCGGCGCCATGTTGGTCTTGACCCACGGCTTGGAGGACAGGCCCTTCTCGACGGCGTTCCGGGCCAGCAGCGCCGCACCGAGCATGACCGACGGGTTGGAGGTGTTGGTGCAGGAGGTGATGCCCGCGACCACGACCGCGCCGTGGTCGAGCACGAAATCGCCGCGCTCGGGGTCGGAGACCTTGACGGGCTTGCTCGGGCGTCCGACGCTGCCGTCGGCGGCCGAGAGCAGCACCGCGTCGTCGTCGGCGAAGGACAGCACCGCGGGGTCGGAGGCCGGGAAGGATTCCTCGATGGCCTCGTCGAGGTGGGTGTGCGGGGTGTCGGCGGCCGGGCCGGACTCCGCGTCGTCGGTGTAGTTGTGGATGTCCTTGCGGAACGCGGTCTTGCTGTCGGCGAGCAGGATGCGGTCCTGGGGGCGCTTGGGGCCCGCGATGGAGGGCACCACGCTGCTCAGGTCGAGTTCCAGGTACTCCGAGTAGGCGGCCTCGTTATCGGCGTCGTGCCACAGGCCCTGCTCCTTGGCGTAGGCCTCCACGAGCGCGAGCTGCTCGTCGGTGCGACCGGTGTGGCGCAG
>NZ_JBSFRU010000156.1:0-13905 GCF_053589395.1 Nocardia sp. NPDC003345 | reverse complement strand
GGCGTAGGCGGCCTCACTGTCGCGCAGGGCGATGAGCCGGCGGCCGAAGCGCCCGCGCCGCAGTACCGCGACACCGAGCGTGGCGACCGCCAGGCAGACCGCCGCGAAGATCGTGACCCGCTCGACGGTATCGAGGTGCAGCCCGAACAGATTCAGTCCGGCGACCTCCACCGAGCCCTGGTCGAAGAACGAGATCCGCACCCCGGCCACCTCGAAGGCGGGCAGGTTGAAGATCCAGCGGTCCATGATCACCGCGAACGCCGCGGTACCCAGCGCCAGATACACGCCCGACAACCGCAGCGCCGGCACCGCGACCAGCGCGCCCGCGATCGCCGCGATCAGCACGGCGCCTATCAGGCCCCACCACTGCCCGTCCGGCGCCAGATGCGCGTAGGCCACCGCGCCGATCCCGGCCATGGTCAGCTGGGCCAGCGAGATCTGCCCCGCGTATCCCGACAGCGGCACGAACGACAGCGCGATCACCCCGAAGGCGAACATCGGCCCGTAGGCGATCAGATCACTTTCACCGAGCGTGGTCGCGACCATCAGTCCGAGTAGCACGATCACCCCGGCGAAGAACACCGCGCCGCCGCGGGAAGGCGTGGGCACCGGGCTGAGTTTGCGGTCCCGGCCCCGCAACCGGCCGTGCGGGAACAGCAGCAGTGCCAGCAGCAGCAACAACGCCGGCGCGGCCAGCCGCAGCCCCGGCAGGTACTCGTTCTGCGGAAGATACCCGGTCAGATAGCTTTCCATCAGGCCGATCACGACCGCCCCGAGGAAGGTCATCGGCAGGCTGCGCAACCGCCCGAAGATGGCGGCGGTGTACGCGCTGACGATCAGCAATGACAGGGTGGACGCGTCCAGCGAGACCGTCGGGGCGATCAGGATGCCGCCGATCGCGGCCAGTTCGATCCCGAGGATCCAGGCGACCCGGTTGGCCCGGACCGGGTCGGCGCCGGTGAGTCCGGCCAATGCCCGGTCGTCGACCGTCGCCCGCATCTCCGCGCCGGTGCGGGTGTTGAACAGCAGCACCCGCAATCCCACCGCCACCGCGACCGCCACCAGCATGGTCAGCAGCTGATGCCAGGTGACGGTCGCCGAGCCGAGCCGGATCGGCTCCGCCTCGGCGAAGAAGGTGGGCAGCGTCCGGGCTTCCATCGGATCCCAGATCCAGCGCGCGAGGGCGATGAGACCGCTGAGCAACGCGACCGTCATCACCAGTTTCTCGGCGTCGCCGAGACCCTGCACGGCACGCAGCGCCCGTTCGACGAGCAGACCGGACAGCGGGGCCAGCACCAGCAGCACCACAGCGAGGGCGATCGGTACCGGGACACCCCAGCCGGCGGTGAGCTGCCAGTAGGAGAAGGCGGCCATCATCCCGGCGGCGCCGTGCGCGAAATTGAAGATTCCGGTGGTCGTATGGGTGAGCACCAGGCCGCTGCCGATCACGGCATAGACGGCCGCGGTGCTCAGCCCGACGATCCCGAAGGCGAGGAATTGATCCATGATCGGTTACTTGACGTCCGCCATGGTCTTACCGACATCGGCGAGCGTCATCGGCTCCCCGTAGTTGCCGGTGTACCGGTAGGGCGGGGTCCCGCAGCGCACCAGGCCGTTGTTGGCGCCGAAATCCGCCGGTTTCCAGCCGTCCGCGGTGGCCTGCATGACGTTGAAGCAGGTCGGCGGTGCGTCGGAATTGGACAGATCGTTCGGGCTGTGCAGCCCGCCGCCGGTCCATTCGGTTTCCTTCTTCGCCGTCTCGATCAGGCAGGTGCGGGTGAGTTCGGATCCGCAGGCGCTCGCCGATTTCGCGAACAGCAGCCAGGCCGAGAAGGCGCGCACCGCGGGCAGCGTCATCACGGCGTCCGGGGCGTACTTCTTGTACAGGTCCTGCAACTGCCGCATGGACGGGGACTGATCGGCCTGCTGCGGCGGTGTCACGCCGCCGAGATCCACCAGGTTGTTCTGATAGGTCGCGGACGGGCCCAGCAAGTCCACGTAATCGGGCCGGAAGGCGTTGTTGTTCGGGTCGATCCAGTCCAGTTTGTAGTCCATCGAGGTCAGTTTCTCCTCGAGTTTGGCCAGCGGCGCGTCTTCGCCGTACCAGATCAGACCGCGGACCCCGCTGTTCTTGATGGCCTGCGCGTAGGGCGTCCAGTCGGTGACGCCGCCCACCGGATACAGCTGGTTGTAGATGACGTTCGCGCCCATCGCCTTCAGCGATTCGACCGCCTTGTCACCGAGGACCTTGGTGACCGGGGAGTCGCCGTTGATGATGCCGACCGCGCTGGCCGACTGCGGGTAGGCCTCCTTGGTCAGCCACTGCCGGAAGGCGTTGTAGGGGTCGTAGTGGGCGTAGGTGCTCGGGGAGGGGATCACCTGCAGGTCGGTGCCGAGGTTCGGCTGCTGGGAGACCTGCGCCGGGATATCGGGCAGCGTGCATTCCAGCCGCTCCTTGGTACCGAGACCGTCGAGGCCGGCGCCGCCGCCCACGAGAGCGAAATCGGTACGGCAGGCCTCCACCATCTTCTGGCGGACCGCCATCACCTTGGAATCGTGGATCTGGGTGGTGACGGTGCGCCCGTTGATTCCGCCCGCGGCATTGCACCAGGAGGTGAACACCTTCGCGGCATCCACGAATTCGGGGTTCTTGGAGTAGCCGACATCAGAGAAGACGCCGATGGTGATCTCTTTGTCGGTGACGCCCTGGGTCGGTGAGCCGGAGGCGTCACCGCCCTGGCAGACCCCGCTCAGATCGCCGAAATCGGCGACCACGGTGTCGTCCGAGGACGACGACTCGACTTCGCTGCCGGTGCGGCCTCCGCATCCTGCGGTGGCGAGCAGAGCAACGGCCAGCAGTGCTGCGGCGGCTGTTCGCTTCGGTCTCACGACGGTCCTTTCTGCGCTGGGCCCCATCGGCCAGCCGATCGTGATCAGGCGGGACAGCGGCCCGCCCGGACACCGAGCTCCGCATCGGGCCTTCCCGGCCGACCGGGTCGTATCCGCAGCTCTCGGTGAATGAAAACTAGCTTCTCACTTATCGAGAATCAATATCCTGTTTTTCGGGTACTCCAGCCTCCGGAGGACTGTGTTCGCGCCGGAAGAGTCGCGTTGTCGCCGCGACCCCGCAGGGGCCTGCGACCTGGCCGGTAATACGTCGCGTTGACTATCCGGCCGTCCCGTGGAAATCTGTTATCCGAAAGCGAGAATATCATTCTCATCGAGAGGAGGCGCGATGCGGATACCGCCGCTACCCGCGGACCGGTGGGACGAGGAGGTCGACAGCGCGCTCCGGGTGATGCTGCCGCGCCGGCTGCGCAATCCGGAGTCGGCGAGCAACGCCCTGTCGACACTGGTCCGGCATCCCGCGCTGACCAAGGCGTTTCTCACCCTGAACGTCCACCTGCTGTTCCAGTCCTCGCTGCCGGCCCGGCTGCGCGAACTCGCCATCCTGCGGGTCGCTCATCTGCGCGACTGCGTCTACGAGTGGAACCACCACCGGGAAGCCGCACTCGCGGAGGGCATCACGGAACAGGAGATCGAGGCGGTCCGCCGCGGTGAGGCGGAGGCCGGGCTCGACCGCCTCGTCCTGCGCGCGGTCGACGAACTCGACGAGAAATCGAATCTGACCGACGCGACCTGGGACGCGTTGTGCGCAGAACTCGACGAACACCAGCGGATGGATCTGATCTTCACCATCGGCACCTACAACACGCTCGCCGCAGCCTTCAACACCTTCGGCGTCCGATCCGAGTACGAGAGGTAATCCCTTGGCACACTTCAACAAACCGGCAGCGGGTAGCTGGACCGAGCATTACCCGGACCTGGGCACCGAACCGGTCGACTACAGCGATTCCATCGACCCGCAGTTCTACGAGGACGAGCGCGAAGCCATCTTCAAGCGGACCTGGCTCAATGTCGGCCGGGTGGAACGGCTGCCGCGCAAGGGCAGCTACTTCACCAAGGAACTCACCTCGGCCGGGACGTCGCTGATCATCGTCCGCGGTAACGACAACGAGATCCACGCCTACCACAACGTCTGCCGGCACCGCGGAAACAAGCTGGTCTGGGACGATTTCCCCAACGAGGAGACCTCGGGCTTCTGCAAGCAGTTCACCTGCAAGTACCACGCCTGGCGCTACAGCCTCGAGGGCGAGCTGACCTTCGTCCAGCAGGAGAAGGAGTTCTTCGGCCTGGACAAGGCCGACTACGGGCTCAAGGATGTGCGCTGCGAGGTGTGGGAGGGGTTCATCTTCGTCAACCTCGACCACGACGCCGAACCGCTGACCACCTTCCTGGGCCCGATGATCAAGGGACTCGAGGGCTACCCGTTCCACGAGATGACCGAGGTGTTCAGTTACAAGGCCGAGGTCGGCAGTAACTGGAAACTGTTCATCGACGCGTTCGCCGAGTTCTACCACGCCCCGATCCTGCATATGAAGCAGGCGGTCAAGGACGAGGCCGACAAACTCGCCGGCTACGGCTACGAGGCGCTGCACTACGACATCCAGGCGCCGCATTCGATGATCTCGTCGTGGGGCGGTATGGCCCCGCCCAAGGACCTGAACATGGTCAAGCCGATCGAGCGCATCCTGCGCAGCGGCCTGTTCGGCCCGTGGGACCGGCCCGATATCGAGGGCCTGGATCCGCTGCCCGTGGGTATCAATCCCGCCGGCCACAAGGCCTGGGGCGTGGACGAATTCGAGATCTGGCCCAATATGTCGCTGCTGTTCTGGGCCCCGGGCTGGTACCTCACCTACCACTACTGGCCGACCGCGGTGAACAAGCACATCTTCGAGGCCAATCTCTACTTCGTGCCGGCGAAGACGGCCCGCGAGCGCCTGGCCCAGGAGCTGGCCGGGGTGACCTTCAAGGAATACGCGTTGCAGGACGCCAACACCCTCGAGGCCACCCAGACCATGATCGCCACCCGTACGGTCACCGATTTCCCGCTCAACGACCAGGAGATCCTGCTGCGCCACCTGCACAAGACCGCCCAGAAGAAAGTCGAGGAATACCGCAATGGCAACTGAGTCGAAACTGCCGGCCGAATTCGCCGATCTCGCGAAGTTCGAGGACTGGATCCTGCCCACCGAGCCCGAGCGGTACGCCAAGCGGCTGGCCTCCACCATGCCGGAGATGCAGGAGTTCTACGACGCGGGGATGGCCCGCCTCGAGGACGCCATCGCCTACTGCGACCGGTTCGATCTCGACGATCTGCCCGACGACGCGCGCAATCTGTTCCATCTGATGCAGTCGCTGGTGATGGCCTCGTTCCCGGTGGAGGTGTGGAAACAGCCCCGGGTGCCCGACAGCGGCGCGGCCTACCTGGACATCGTGCGGGAGCCGGTGGTCTGACATGCTCACCCTACGAGCCGCCGGCCTGCTCGACGTGGACAGCGGCGAGATCATCCGTCCCGGCATCCTCCGTGTCGACGGCGACAGAATCGTCGGTGTCGGGGGTGAGGCGGAGGGGGAGGTCATCGATCTCGGTGACCTCGTCCTGCTGCCCGGTCTCATGGACATGGAGGTCAACCTGCTGATGGGCGGGCGGGGCGAAACCGGCCTCAGCTCCTCGGTGCAGGACGATCCCCCGCTGCGCATGATGCGGGCGGTCGGCAATGCCCGGCGCACACTGCGCGCCGGGTTCACCACCGTGCGCAATCTGGGCCTCTTCGTGAAAACCGGCGGCTATCTGCTCGATGTCGCGCTGGGCAAGGCGATCGACGCGGGCTGGATCGACGGGCCCCGGATCGTGCCGGCCGGTCACGCCATCACCCCGACCGGTGGACATCTGGACCCCACGATGTTCTCGGCGTTCGCCCCCGATGTGCTGAAGCTGACCCTCGAAGAGGGAATCGCCAACGGTGTCGACGAGGTCCGCAAAGCGGTGCGGTACCAGATCAAACACGGCGCCCAGCTCATCAAGGTCTGCGTATCCGGCGGCGTGATGTCGCTGACCGGTGCGCCGGGCGCCCAGCACTATTCGACCGAGGAACTGTGCGCGATCGTCGACGAGGCGCATCGCCGGGGGCTGCGGGTGGCCGCCCACACCCACGGGGCGGACGCGGTCAAGAACGCGGTCAAGGCCGGGATCGACTGTATCGAGCACGGATTCCTGATGGACGACGAGGCCATCGAGGCACTGGTTCGCGCGGGCACCTATCTGGTGCCCACCACTCGACTGGCCGATGCGATGGATGTCTCCAAGGCGGCCCCGGAGCTCCAGGCCAAAGCGGCCGAGATGTTCCCCCGCGCGCGGACCTCGGTGAAGGCCGCCTACGACGCGGGCGTCAAGATCGCGGTCGGCACCGACGCGCCCGCGATTCCGCACGGCCGCAACGCCGACGAACTGGTGGCCCTCGTCGAACGCGGACTCGATCCGCTCACCGTGCTCCGGGCCGCGACGGTCACCGCGGCCGAGCTCATCCAGGTCGAGGACCGGGGCCGGCTGGCCGAAGGACTGCTCGCGGACGTCATCGGCGTTCCCGGCGATCCGCTGGCCGATATCACCGTCACCCAGCAGGTGCGGTTCGTGATGAAAGGCGGAAAGGTCTATGGCGGCAATCGATGACATCATCGAGATCCAGCAACTGCTGGCGCGCTACGCGGTGACCATCACCAAAGGCGATATCGACGGACTGATCGGGGTCTTCACCCCGGACGGCACCTACAGCGCCTTCGGCGACACCTACACCCTCGACGTGTTCCCCGAACTCGTCGAGGCCGCGCCCAAGGGCCTGTTCCTCACCGGGACACCGCTGATCGAATTGGAGGGCGACACCGGCACCGGCACCCAGCCGCTGTGCTTCGTCGAGCACTCCGCCCACGATATGCGGATCGGCTACTACAGCGATACCTACCTGCGCACCGGCCAGGGCTGGCGACTGCGCACCCGCGCCATGACCTTCATCCGGCGCAGCGGTATCCACGATTCCGGTATCCCGCACGCCTTCGAGCGGCCCACGGTATGAGCGAGTCAGGCCCGGAGGAGGCAGTGCGATACCTTCGCCTGCGCTTCGGCCTCCGCGTCAGGAAGCAGACCGATCACAAAGCCTCGCCCATACCCGAGGAGACAGCATGAGCGAGTCGGGCCCGGAGGGTATTACGGTTGCCGGCTTCCGGACACGGCTGCGGGCCTGGCTCGACGACAACGACCTCTCCCCCGGGCCGGAGACCGGATTCGACGCCCAGGTCGCGCAACTGGCCCGGGTGCGGCGCGCCCTCTTCGACGCCGGGTGGATGCGTTACGGCTGGCCGGAGACCGTGGGCGGCCTGGGCGGGGAACCGCTGCTGCGGGCCGTACTGGGCGAGGAGGTCGCCACCCGCGACCTCGCCGAACCCGGTATCTACTCGATGATCGAGGTCTTGGCCCCGACGATGATCTCCTATGCCCGCCCCGAACTGGCCGCGGAGATGGTGCCGCGGCTGCTCGACGGTTCGGAGCAGTGGTGTCAGGGGTTCTCCGAACCCGGTTCCGGGTCCGATCTCGCGTCGCTGCGGACCAGAGCCGAACCGCGCGGAACGGACTGGGTGATCGACGGGCAGAAGGTGTGGACCAGCCTCGCGCAGTTCGCGTCCCGCTGCGTCCTGCTCACCCGCACCGGGCCCGGCCACGACGGGATCACCGCGTTCTTCGTCGATATGGACACCCCGGGTATCACCGTCCGCCCGCTGCGGACCATGCACGGAGTGGACGAATTCGCCGAGGTGTACTTCGACGACGTGGTGGTCGGCGCCGACCGGATGCTCGGCGCTCCGGGCGACGGCTGGCGGGTGGCCATGGATCTGCTGCCCTATGAGCGCTCCACCTGTTTCTGGCATCGGATCGCCCATCTGTTCACCCGGCTCGACCGGGTGCTGGACCAGACCGCCGCCGGCGACGACGCCGACCTCGGGGCCGCCTACCTTGCCCTGCACACGGTGCGCTGCCGTTCCCGGGAGACCCAGCGCCGCTTGGCCGCCGGCGCCGCGCTGGGTCCCGACACCTCGATCGACAAAGTACTGCTGGCCACCGCCGAACAGCAGTTGTTCGATACGGCCCGGGACCTGCTGCCCGGCGAGATAGAACTCGACGACACCGAGTGGCGGTCGGAATTCCTGTATTCCCGGGCGGCCACGATCTACGGCGGCACGGCCGAGATACAGCGCAATATCATCGCCCGCCGCCTGCTCGACCTGGGGAAGGAGTAACGGTGGATGCCGCCGAACTGACCCTGCTCACCGATACGCTGCGTAAGACGATGGTCGCGCCGCCCACCGGCGGGCTCTATTCCGCGCTGTGCGAACTCGGCTGGCACGACCTGCTGGCCGGGCCGGAAACCGCGGATATCGCCGTACCACTGGTCTTCCGGTTACTCGGGGAGACGGGCGCGCAGGCCCCGCTGATCAACGACGTGATCGCGTATGCGGCCGGCCGGCCGTTCGGAGAGACCCCCGCGCTGCCCTTCACGGGCGGAAGCCGGGTCCGCTGGCATACCGAACCCGTGGGCGGCGATGCCCTGCTCGACCCGGAACTCCCCGTGGCGCGAATCGACGATGCCGCCGAATCCGCGCTCGCGGCAGACGATCTCCCCCTCGCACCGGCGCGGCGCGCACTCGGCTGGTGGCTGACCGGCTCGTCCCGGGCCATGCTCGGCCTGGCCCGGACCCACGCGCTGGAACGGCATCAATTCGGCAGGCCCGTCTCAGGTTTCCAGGCGATTCGCCATCGCCTCGCGGAGGCACTGGTCGCGATAGAGGGCGCCGAGGCCGCCCTCGCCCTCACTCCCGGCGACGCGCACCATCCGGCGCACCCGCATATCCAGCGTTCGAATCCGGAGGAGTCCGATGCGCTCGGGGCGCTGCTGGCCAAGGCCGCGGCGGGTCGGGCGGCCCTGCTCACCGCGCGCCACTGCCAGCAGGTGCTCGGCGGTATCGGGTTCACGGCCGAACACGAATTCCACCGGCACTACAAACGAGTACTGGTACTCGACGGACTGCTGGGCAGCGCCCGCGAACTCACTCGCGAAGCGGGCGCGACGCTGCGTAATCTCGGATACGCGCCCCGTCTCGCTCATCTGTGACCGGATTCCGATCCGCTCCGCCCTGGCGGCGCTCCAGGGTGGGGATCACCGGTCCGCCCGGTGCAACGACGCCTGCGCGACGTTCCGGCCACCGGGTTCCGGGTCTCGGACCCGCAGGATCAGGCGCACGCCTGGGAGGTACCCCCGGATATCGCGACCAGTCCGCACATCGTGGTGGCCGCGATCTTCCAGCCGTCCGGCTCCCGGACCGCGTGCCCGACCTGATTGCTCACCACGGGATTGCCGGAGATGTTCAGCGTGAACCGCAATTCGGCGCTGCTGGAATCGAGCAGCGTCACATCGGATACCTGCACCGTGGTCAGCGCGGTGCGGATGTGGTTGACCATGCCGCCGATCTCGGTCTCGAAATCCTCGCCTCGTTCGACCAGGGCGATCCGATCCTCGGTCGGTGTGGCGGGCGCGAAGAAGGTGTCGTAGACACCGCTGATCGCGGCTGCCGCGGCGGCCGGCGAATCCGATACGGCGACACCGGCTCCCGGGTTCTGCGGCCCCGAGGCCGCCACCTCCTTCGGAGTTTCGGTCGTCGGGAGTACATAGCAATTGTCCGGGCCGAAGAAGTTGCCGCAGCCGGTGATCGCGCTCAGGGAGAGGGCTACCCCGCAGGCCGCGGCGGTTCGGGCCACCCGGCGTCTTCGTGACATCGATCTGTCTTTCTGGAGAGTGGTGATACGCCGCCCGGGAAACGACGTTTCCACGGGCGCAGCGGAGTTTAGCCCGGGACCCTCTGGGGTATAGGCCAATTCGAGACTTTGAGCGGATGGATATCCGGTAAATACCCGGACACGGGAAACCGGCCCGCCGGTGACCGGACGGCCTATCGATACTGCGCAACCGATACGACACATCCGGCCACCGGCCGGACCCCCTCCGCGGAACACCCGCTCCACGGAGGGTCGAGAATCCCCACCCTCGAGGAGGCGGCGGGGTACGGACACCCGGACGGGTGTCAGCTACACGCGGGAACCGCTTGGCCGCTGCCCTGCACCGCCAGCAGCGCACAGAAGGTCATGGCCGCGACCTTCCAGGTGTCGCCCTCCTTGAGCGCCTGCCCGGACTGGTCCGGCAGCACGGGATTACCACCCAGCAGCAGGGTGTAGGTGACATCGGCGGTCTTGTCGTCGACGAGCTGGACGGCCGAGACGGTCACGCTGGTACCGGAGGCGCGGGGATCGGAGGCCATTCCCTCCAGGAAGGGTTTGAAGGCGTCGCCCTTCTCGACCAGCCCGGCCCGGGTCGCGGGCGGGGCCTTACCGTCGAAGAAGGTGACATAGGCGTCGGTGATGGCCTTTTCGGTCTCCGCGGACGCGGTGGCCGGGGCCGCCGACGTGGTCGCGGCCGGGGCCGAGGTCGCCGCCGCGGCGTCGTCCTCGGAATCGCCGCAACCGATGACGGCGGTGGCGGTGAGGGCCATCAGGCCGATGAGAGCGGCGGTACGCCGCGTTCTGCTGGAGCGCATGACGGAAACCTTTCCGATGGGCACTTCGTCACCGAATTGTCCATCCGGGATATTCAGAAACAGGGTCCGGGACGTCGTAAATTCGGTTACGCTGCCCGTGTCAGAAAGAATCCCTGATCGCCGGTTTCCGTCGGCGTCGTTTTTTCTCTTCGAAATCGGGGGATCGTCACCGCGGCGAACGGGACGATCCCCCGATCGACATCTATTTGATGTTCGTCTTCATCTGTTCCAGGTCGACCAGGATCGGGTATCCGCTCACACTCAGGGCATTTCCGTGCCCGGTCGAATGGATATCGAAAACCGACTGGATGGCGGCGTAGAACCCCTGGACGTCGAGGGTCTGATTGACCGCCCGCTTCGCCTGCCGCAACCCGAAGGGCGGCATCTTCGCGATCTGCGCGGCCAGCTCCGCGGTCTTGGCGGGCAGCTCCTCCAGCGGCACCACCGTATTCACCATGCCGGCCTGCTCGGCCTCGGCGGCGGTGACCGCACGGCCGGTGAACAGGATCTCCTTGGCCTTGCGGTGGCCGAGCTCCCAGGTGTGGCCGTGATATTCGACCCCGCCGATACCCATCATCGCGACCGGATCGGAGAACAGCGCGTTATCCGCGGCGATGATCAGGTCGCACGGCCAGCACAGCATCAGGCCACCCGCGATACAGCGCCCCTGTACGGCGGCGATGGTCGGTTTGGGGATATTCCGCCATCGCAGCGTGTATTCCAGATACCGGCGGCTCTCGGTCTGATATATCCAGTCGAGCGTGATCTTCTCCGGTGCGGGCCAGCTGTCGTCTTTGAGATCGTGGCCGGCCGAGAAATGTTTTCCGGCCGCGTTCAGGACGATCACCACGACATCGTCGTCGGAGGCGGCCCGGGTCCAGGCGGCGTCCAATTCATCGAGCAGCGCGGAATTCTGCGCATTGGCCGCCTCGGGGCGGTTCAGGGTGATCGTCGCGATCTTGTCGGCGACCGTGTAGTCGATATACGACAAAACAGTGCTCCTCGGTTCCGGGACGCACCGGGGCCGTACCCCGGTGCTCGTATTCCGTTTACTACGCCGCCTGCCGCCGGTGGATCCGGCGGCGGTGCGGGCGCGCTCCCATGATGTCGCCGATCACCGCCGGGACGCACGGTGTTCGGCGGCCACCACGGCGCGATGCACGGCCGCGCCCCCGAACAGCAGTTCGCCGGCCTTGGCCCGCTTGATCGCGAACTGCAGATCGTTCTCCCAGGTGAATCCCATTGCACCGAACAACTGGACACCGTGCCGGAACACCAGCGACTGGCATTCGCCCGCGGCCGCCTTGGCCATGGCCGCCGCCAGGGTACGGCGGGAATCGTTCTCCGCCAGGCACAGTGCCGCGAAATAGGCCAGTGCCCGGGCCCGTTCGATGGCGATATGCATATCGGTGGCCTTGTGCTGGACCGCCTGGAAGGCACCGATCGGGGTGTCGAACTGCTTCCGGGTCCGCACATGATCCAGGACGAGGTCCAGGACCCGCTGGCAGGCGCCCACCGTGGTCAGCGCCAGACCTGTCAGCGCCAGTTGCCGGGCGCGCACCGGATCCCCGGTGCCGCGATCGGCGTCGGTGACCCGGACCTCGTCGAAGGTGATATCGGCGATATGCAGGACCGGGTCGAAAACCGCCGCCCGGCGCGTACTCACGGCGTGCGCGGGTACCAGGAACACCCCGGCCTCGGTGACCACGGCCAGGCGATCGCAGCGGTCGCCGTCGAGAACCTGCCGGGCGGTGCCGTTCAGCAGCCAGCCCTCCCCGTCCCGGGTGGCGGTGACGCCTTCGAAGATCGCGGCGCCGGTACCGTCCGCGGTGGCGGACTCCCCGGCCAAGGGCGCGAACTGGGTCATCGTGGCGAGATAGGGTGTCGGATCGGTGGCCCGGCCCAGCCCTTCCAGCACGATTCCGAGTTCGACGGTCGCCTCCGGTTCGAGCAGTTCGGTCCAGCCGAGTTCCACATAGGTCTTCCAGAGCCGCCCCGAATCGGCGCCGGCGTCGACGATCTCCCGGATGACCGAGGGCGGGCACTCCTTGGCCGTCACTTCCCGGACCGTATCGCGCAGCAGCCGTTGATCGGCATCGAACTCGAAGAGCATCCGGGCTGCCTCCTGTTGACGGGGTTGCGTTACGTTCAGGAGAATAGCATTCTCTTGAGATGAAATTAATAGTCTCCTCAAGGGTGCGAACACGGCACGTGCCTGCCCAGACATGGGACGTTCTCCGGTACAGTGCACTCATGTTCTCCACAGATGGGATCGACGGGATCGGACGGGCCGGCCGGTGACCAGTCCGAGCGAAGAACCGGCCTGGAAGCAGCGCGCCGTCGAACGCTCCATTCGCACCGCGAAGTTACGCGCCGAACAGCGAGTGCAGCGCTTCCTCGATGCCGCCCAGGCGATCATCACCGAGAAGGGCACCACCGATTTCACGGTCCAGGAGGTCGTGGATCGGTCGAAGCAGTCCCTGCGCAGCTTCTACCTGCAGTTCGACGGTAAACACGAACTGCTGCTGGCACTGTTCGAAGATGCCCTCAGCCGCACCGCGGACCAGATCCGCGCGGCGGTGGCCGGTAAGGACAACGCGCTGGACCGATTGCAGCTCGCCGTAGAACTGCTCTACGAGCTCTGCCGCCCGGACCCCACCGCGCAGCGCCCGCTGTTCACCGATTTCGCGCCGCAACTACTGGTGAGCCATCCGGCACAGGTGAAGGTCGCGCACGCGCCGCTGGTCACGCTGTTCATCGAGCTGATGATCGACGCCGACGAGGCCGGTCTGCTGCGCGCGGAGATCAATCCGCGGCGGATGGCGGCCATGGTCATGCAGACGGTCATGTTCACCGCGCAGTCCAACGGCGGCATCGACGACGAGACGGCCCATCCGATCTCGGCCGAGGAGATCTGGGAGTTCTGCGCCCGCGGATTCAGCCGGACGAAATAACCGAGAATAGCGTTCTCCAAATCAGAGATACGGGTTTACACTCGCTGTATGCCCGATCTCTGGACCGATCTCCTCGCCTGCATGGACCTGCGCCTGCGTCCTTCCGCGCCGCACACCGGTGACGACGCACCGGAGCCGGACCCGCAGGCCACCCTCTCGGTATTCGAAGGCCCCAATCAGCAGCTGGAGTATCACCGGCTCTTCGGCGGTCAGCTGCTCGCGCAGTTCCTGCGCGCCGCGGTTTTCGCCTGCCCGGACAAGACCGTCAAATCCGTCCATGTGATCTTCGCGCGCGAAGGCAAGAGCGACGCCCCGGTCTACTACGTGGTGCAGCCGCAGCACCGCGGCCGTTCGTTCGCCACCCTGACCATCGTCGCGCGCCAGAAGGGCGATGTGATCGCCACCGCGC
>NZ_JBSFRU010000155.1:0-13971 GCF_053589395.1 Nocardia sp. NPDC003345 | reverse complement strand
CCTGACCGGTCAGACGCCCAGCTCGTCGCAGAGACTTTCGTAGCGATACAGGTAGTCGGGTGTCGCGCGCTGATCGCCCAGGCCCACGGTGTCGAACTCGTCCAGGCCCTGATCGGCCGCGACTCCCAGCGTGCGCAGTGCGTCGTTGATATCCGCGGCCGGGCGTACGGGTCCGCCGTCGATCGAGACGACGGCGGCCTGTCCTCCCGTGCCTCCGTGGTAGTCGGTCACCACCAGAGCGAAGGTCGGCGCCGGTCGGGTGGTGATCTCGGCTGCCAGGACACCGATGACGTTCTCGGTGGGGAACAGCAGTTCACGCGCATTCGGCGGGCGCTCGAAGTCTCCTTCGAGTCCGAGTTTCGCCTGCCGGTATGCGGTGTAGTCGGGGGTGATGTGGAACAGGGTCAGGTCACCTTTCAGCGGCACTGGAACCAGATCCCATCTCTGGACCGCATCGTCGTGGTACGGGCCGGTGAGAATCAATGCGGTGATCGCGTGTGGCACCCGTGCACCCTAGCGCCGACTCCGACTCGGGGCCTAGTTGTAGGCGGGTAGTGAAGCGAAATGCGTTCTCGCCGAACAGATGATCCGCACCGGCGGCGCGCCCGTGTCCGACACGGGGCCCGGCGGCGGGCGCGCGCCGGCCGGGCTTGCGGGTGACGTTACGTCATATGCCAGGCTCGCTGTTATGCCTGGTAGTGACGCATCGGAATGGTTCGCGGTGGGTGCGGCCGCGCGGCGGTGCGAGACCACCGTGCGCACACTCCAGTACTACGACCGGATCGGGCTGCTGGTCGCGGAGCGCGACGAGAGCGGCCGCCGCCGTTACGGCCCGGAACACCTGGATCGGCTCCGCCGCATCCAGTTGCTGACCAGTGCGGGGCTGCGGCTGGACGAGGTGGGTCCGGCGCTCGATCGGCAGTCCGGCCTGTCGATGGTCGAGACCTACAGCGAACAGGTCCGGCTGCTCGAGATCGCGGAACTGCGGTTGCGGTGCCAGCGGATAGTGCTGGCCGCGGTGACGCGGGTGTTGCGGGACCATCCCGAGGCCCGGGTGCCGGCCGGGGTCGTCGCCGCCACTATGAGCCTCGACCGCACCCTGCTGCGTCATCCGGGCGTGGAGAGTCCGGACGCGCACGCCCCCGCCGGCCTCCTTATCGATGTGGAGCGGGTGATCGCCACCTATTTCGCCTGGAAGGCGTCTGCCGTTCAGGCGCTGTTGCTGGCGGAGAACGGGATTCCGGCCGATTCGTTCTCGGGTCGCCGTCTCGGCCGGGAGTGGCGGGCGAGCACCGAGTACGCGCTGCGCGATCAACCCGCCGGAACCGGTGATCTGTACCAGGCGATGGAACGGTCCGATGACCGCTGGCCCCCGGAAGACCGTGTGCTGCATCAGAAAACGAAGGGTTTCCTGGATCAATGTCTACTCG
Source organism: Nocardia sp. NPDC003345 (assembly GCF_053589395.1). Taxonomy (NCBI): domain Bacteria; kingdom Bacillati; phylum Actinomycetota; class Actinomycetes; order Mycobacteriales; family Nocardiaceae; genus Nocardia; species Nocardia sp. NPDC003345. The sequence continues at coordinate 12,541 of NZ_JBSFRU010000155.1, read as the reverse complement.
TCGCGCGGCAGGACTGACCACCGTTGCCGTCGCCACCGCGATCCTGTCCTGGCTCATCCTGCGCGACACCGCGCCGGTCGGCCATTTCGACTCCGCCGAGGCCAAGGATCGCTACCTGAGGGCCTACGACGAGGCGATGCGGAAGATGCCCGCCCCGCAGCGGGTTCTGGATGTGCGGACCGGCTACGGGATCGTCCGCGTCTACCGATACGCGGGGCCGGAGGCGGCCGGTGACCGTGAACCCTTCCTGCTGCTGCCCGGAACACGTTCGGGCGCACCGGTATTCGCCGGCAATATGGCCGGGCTGCTCGCTCGGCGTTCGGTGTACGCGCTGGACCTGCTGGGCGAACCCGGCCTGAGCGTGCAGGACCGTCCGATCGAAACCCACGCCGACCAGGCCCGCTGGCTGCACGAGGTCCTGCTCGCGCTGCCCGAACCGGGATTTCACGTACTCGGCCTCTCGATCGGCGGCTGGACCGCGGCCAACCTCGCCGTCCACGAACCCGGGAAGATCGCGAGCCTGATCCTGGTCGAACCGGTGCAGACCTTCGCCGGTCTCTCCACCGAGCTGATCGTGCGGTCGATTCCGGCGAGTGTGAGCTGGTTCCCGAAATCGTGGCGGGACGGTTTCACCAGCTGGACCGCCGGCGGCGCCCCGGTCGCCGACGATCCGGTCGGCCGGATGATCGAGGCCGGAATGTCCACCTACACGATGAAACAACCCCGGCCCGGCCGGATCGACCCCGACCGGCTCCGAGCGCTGGAGATACCGGTTCTGGCGATCATCGCCGGCGACTCGCCGATGCACGACAGCGCCGCCGCCGCCCGCACCGCCCGAGACGAGCTGCGTCACGGCACGGTGCTGGTCTACCCGGGCGCATCCCACGCGATCAACGGCGAACAACCGGAACGGCTCGCCGCCGATATCGAGGACTTCCTCGCCCGCTGAGCGACCGGGCCGGGCGATCGGCGGCCGGAAGGTCCGGTGGTCAGCCGCTGATCCGGTCGAGTGCCGTCCGGGTGTCCAGGTCCGCGTAGGCGGCCGAGTACCGCTGGGCCAGGGTCAGCGCGATATCCGAGCGCTGCCATAGTTCGCCCGCGCTCGCGGTGCACAGCCACAGGGTGAGGCCATGTGCCACCGAGGCGCGGTAGCGCAGCCAGATCTCGTCGGCGCCGGGTAGTTCGGCGGCCGGAAGGGTGAGGGCGTCGCGGTATTCGGCGAGCAGTGCGTGTTCGTGGTCGCGGCGGTCGGCAGTGGTGAGCGCGCCCTGGAGGAAGTAGCCCACATCCAGCGACCAGTTGCCGCGGCGCACGACCTGCCAGTCCAGGAACCCGACTTCGCCGTCGGGCAGGACGTAGGTGTTGCCGATGTGGGGGTCGCCGTGCAGGAGGGTCTGCGGTGTGGTGGTCAGCGTCCGGATGTAGGGGGTCCAGATCTCGGCGACCAGCGTTGCAGCCGACAGCGAGGAGATCGCCGGTGGGGCGTCGGGGCCGAGCCGGTCGAATACCCGCTCGATCGGAGCGGCGTCCATGGCGCCCCAGGGCCGGAAGGGTTCGAGCCAGTCCAGACCTGGTTCGCGCAGTACGCGCTCGCCCCAGAAGCGGCCGTGCAGCCGGCCCAGCGCGCGTACTCCGGCGGCTGCCTGCTCGACCGTCATAGGTTCGGTGGCGTCGCGCATATCGGCGCCGCGAAGGGCGAGGTCCTCCATCACCAGGCAGAAGCTGTCGTTGCCGGTGTCCATCAATGCCGCGTACACGAGGGGGTAGTCGACCGGCAGGGTGACACCGGCCCCGAACAGGCGCGGCTCATGGAACAGTCCACTGGTGAGTTTGTGCAGCGCGACGTGGGCGGGATCGGAGGCCTTCGCGAAAACCGTGGCGGGTCCGGTGCCTTCGGCGTAGCTCAGGCCCAGCCGCACGCGCCGGTTCGTGCCGTCGTCGCGCAGATCCACGGTCACCTTCGCGACTTCGGCGCCCGGGTGGTGCTCGCTGATCGCGGCGGTCATCCATTCCGGGGTGATATCTCCCCAGTCCCGCGGCACGGCCATTTCCGATCGAATCATTGCCGACCCCTTCCGTTCCAGATACGACACGGTCCGTGTCGTATCTGGTCGGTAACGTACCTCGAGCCGCCGCGGGATGGTGCCCGAATCGGGTGATCCGGTCTCCGGATCGCCCGGCCGTCGCAATCCCTTCCGCGCCGCGCATAGGCTCATCCCATGTCAGAAGCGCGCGGCGGCCGACCCCGCGATACCCGCCTGCACCAGCGCATCCTGGAGGCGACCCGGGAATTGCTGGCCACCGGTAGCTATGCCGAGCTCTCCATGGAAAGCGTCGCCCTACGAGCCGAGGTCGGGAAGAAGACTCTGTACCGGCGCTGGCCGTCGAAAGCGCCGCTAATCGCCGAGGCAGTGCTGGACGCCTACGGGCGCGGCGGCTCCTTCGCCGTCGCCGATACCGGCGATATTCGCGCCGACCTGCGCGCATGGCTGACAGAGCATGCGGAATTCCTCGCCGAAGCGCCCAATGCCACCTTGATGCGGGCCGTGATCGCCGCCGCGGCCGCGAGCCGCGCGGACGGCGACGCCCTCGATGTGCAGCTCAGCGTCCCGCAACACGAGGGGCTGCGTACGCGGCTCCGGCACGCGGCCGCCCAGGGCGAGATCCGCGGCGGCGCCGATATCGATGCGATGGCGGACGCGTTGATCGGAACCCTGCTCCTGCACGCCCTGTCCGCGTCCGGGAACCGGCGCGCCGCAACGGGGTTCGAGGGACTACTCGACGCTCTGCTCGACGGCGTCCGCACACCCCCGGCATAGCGGATCGCGCCCGGTACGCTCAGCCGAACGGCCACCACCAGCGCCGGCGGCGGGGGTGACGAACGGTGATAGCGGCGTGCTCGGTACGGCCGCTGATCCGGAGCCGGGGCATTCCGGCTGCCGGTGGGACCGCCTGGTTCTTGATGCGGCCCCATTCGGTGACCATATCGTCGAGGTCGATGATCCAGCCCTGCGGTACCACGAACTCGACGCCGCCGTGCTTGGTATCCACTTCGACCAGAATCTCCCGGGACCGCAGCACGGCGGTGCCGAAATCGAGTACCACTCTGCCGTGTTCGGAGTTCACGACGATATGCGGCGGCACCAGCCAGGTGCCCTGCCGCACCAGTTTGCTGCCCTTCGATCGCAGTACCAGGCGGTCGGCCGTGCCACCGTGGGCGACACGTGACAGATCGGCGGTGAGCACCTCGAGTTCGGGCCGGGTTCTGCTGGAGTACACGGCGGCGAGCCGCTCATCCAGTTCGCCGAGGTCCAGCCGTCCATCGGCGTGCGCCTGCTGGATGAGCGCGGCGGCGTTCTCGCGTTCGCTGTCGGTGGCGCGCACCGCCGGGAGATTCTCGGATGGTGGCTCGACCGTCATATTCGTCACGATATCCCAGGGCCGATTCCGGCCGCGCCACTCCGGCCCGCCGCGGTGCCGGGGCCGGTGCGAGCCCGCGCCGCGGGTCGGGCTCCTATCGCCTGCGCTATCAGTACATCGGCTTCGCAGCCCGGTGAGTGCGGGTCGAAGCCGTGTCCGGCCGTTCTTCTACGGGGGCCATCATCGGCCGCCGACCGGCCGTCTCACCGGGCTCGCCGTGGGCCGTGCGGCCGGATGCGGAAGCTGGTTCGCCAAAGTGCTTGGACTGTAACGATTCCCGGTAGCATGCGCCATCATGTCCACTCTACGAATGCCGGGCCCGGCCGCAGCGGGCCGAAAGGGACACAACGAGATGCAGCGTGGGGGAGCCGCGCGTTGAGCAACACCGTTCCACGTCCGCAGGGGGAATTCCCGACCGCCCAGAAGTGCCCGGTATCGGCCGATTCGCAGATCCGGCTCGACACCCCGGCGTTCGCGGCCGATCCGCACCGCGCCTACGCGGCTATGCGGCATCACGGCCCGTTGGTGCCGATCGAGCTCGCTCCGGGTGTCCCGGCGACGCTGGTGATCGGATACCAGGTCGCCATGCAGATCCTCAACGACGAACCCCATTTCCCCGCCGACCCCCGGCGATGGGAGAAGAACGCCCCGGCCGATTCCCCGATGGTGCCGATGCTGGGCTATCGCCAGAACGCGCTGCGCACCGCGGGCCTGGAACACGAGCGGTACCGGCGCACCATCATGGCGGCGCTGGAGACCGTCGATATGCACCGGGTGCACGATGCCGTCGCGCGGGCCGCCGAGACGCTGATCAACGATTTCTGCGAGCGCGGTTCCGCCGACCTGCAAACGGATTACGCGTATCCGCTGACCTTCCGGGTCATCAGTGAGCTGATGGGGTTCCCCGAGGACGCCGCGGCCGAGGCCTATCACGGGATGGCCGCGATGCTGGAGGGGGTGGGCGCCGAGGAGGGCCAGCAGCGTTTCGTCGCGGCGCTGATGGGAGTCGTCGAGCAGAAGCGGACCGATCCGGGCGACGATCTGACCTCGGAGCTGTTGCAGCACCCGGACCGGCTCGATGCCATGGAAATGGTGAACCAGGCCGCGCTCCTGTTCTCGATGGGTACCGAACCGACCTGCAATCTTATTCTCAACGCGCTGCTGCAGCTGATGACCGACGAACAGTACGGGGGCGAGGTCCTCAGCGGCGCCATGGCCACCCGCGACGCCATCGACGCGGTGCTGTTCGAGGACCCGCCGCTGGCGAACTGGTGCGTGAGCTACCCCCGGCAGCCGCAACTGGTCGGTGATGTGTGGCTGCCGTCCGATCAGCCGGTGGTCATCAGTCTGGCAGCGGCCAACAACGATCCCGGCGTCGCCGGCGGTGACCGCCGGGGCAACCGGTCGCATCTGGCCTGGGGCGGCGGCCCGCACGGCTGCCCGGCCCAGACCCTCGCGCAGACCATCGCCGCCCAGGGGATCGATCTGCTGCTGGACGCCCTGCCCGATATCCGGCCGAAAGTCGCGGCGCGGGAACTACCTTGGCGGCAGGGCCCGTTCCACCGTGCCTTGGCGTCGCTGCCTGTCGAGTTCCCGCCCTGCCCGCCCATGCGGCTGGCCTAGGCCCGAAGGGGTGCCGGTGGTGGGCGTGGTGCCCGCCACCGGCAGAGCCTCGGTCAGCGGGTGAGGGTGAAACCCTCGTAGTCGTCGGCGGCGACCTGATCGCATTTCTCGCGATACGCGCCCACACCGCCGATATAGGCGTACATCACCCGCGGCTTTCCGGGGACATTCGATCCCACATACCAGGAGTCCACCTTCGGATACAGCGTCAGATCACCGGCCTCGCCGACGTGGCGGGTCCACTCCTGCGCCGCGTCGTCCCGGGCCTCCATGGTCGTAGCGCCCCGGGACCGCATCACCTCGATCGCGTCCGCTATCCAGTCGACATGCTGCTCGATGGACACCAGCATGTTCGACAGGACCGCCGGGCTACCCGGACCGGTGATCGTGAACAGGTTCGGGAAGCCCGACACCGCGAGTCCGAGGTAGGTGACGGGCCCGTCGGCCCACTTCTCCCGCAGTGTCGCGCCACCCCGCCCGCGAATATCGACCGCGTCCAGTGCACCGGTCATCGCGTCGTATCCGGTGGCGTAGACGATGTCGTCGAACTCGAAACTCTCCCGCGTCGTCTCGAGCCCGGTCTCGGTGACCGCGGTGAGCGGGGTCGCGGAGACATCCACGAGCCGGACATCGGGCCGGTTGAAGGTCGCGTAGTAGTCCGTTCCCAGCACGGGGCGTTTGACCCCGAAGAGCCCGGACGGCTGCAGTAGCCGGGCCACGTCCGGATCGGTCACGATCTCGGCGATGCGGTCGCGGATGAATTGAGCGGCGGTCTCGTTGGCGGCTTCGTCGAGGAGGGTATCGGTGAACCCGGTCAGCATGCTGACGAGTTCGCTGTCCTTGTCTTCCCATACCGCCCGGTAGAAGGCATTGCGCTCGTCCTCGCTCACCTCGAGCGCGCCCTTGGTGGCCTCGGGCCGCGCGATCCCGAACGATGATTCCCGGTTGGCCTTGCGCACCTCGCGATAGCGGGCTTTGATATCGCGCTGGAATTCGGGATCGATCGTGTGATTGCCGGCGGGCAGGACGTAGTTCGGGGTCCGCTGGAAGACGGTGAGCTCGCCGGCCGCTTCCGCGATGAGCGGAATAACCTGCACCCCCGAGGAACCGGTGCCGATCACCGCGACCCGCCGGCCGCTGAAATCGACCTCCTGCTCCGGCCAGTGGCCGGTGTGGAAGCTGCGGCCCCGGAACGTCTCGATACCCGGGACCTCCACCATCTTCGGGGCCGACAGGCACCCTGTCGCCATGATCGCGAACCGCGCCGAGACGACCTCGCCCTGCTCGGTGGTGATCCGCCATCGCGCGGTGGCCTCGTCGTAGACCGCGGCGGTGACCCGGGTCCGCAATCGGATGTCCTCACGCAGATCGAAACGGTCCGCGACGTGGTTGATATAGCGGAGCAGTTCCGGCTGCGGCGGCAGCTTCTCCGTCCACTCCCACTCCTGTTCGAGCTCCGGATCGAACGAGTAGTTGTAGTACATGCTCTTCACGTCGACACGCGCGCCGGGATAGCGGTTCCAGTACCACGTGCCGCCGAGTCCGGCACCCGCCTCGTACACCTGTACCGAGAGGCCGAGTTCGCGCAGCTTGTGCAGCATGTACAGGCCGGCGAATCCGGCTCCGACGACGACTGCGTCGATCTCGCGAGCCTCCTGCCCGGTCGAGAGTGCGGAATGCTCCGCGGTCGTTGTCATCGTGGGACCTGCCTTTCCAAGAGTCGCCGTGAGCGGGACACAGCGGTTCGGTTCGACTACGTGGCGAGTCGGCAGTTACCTGGTCGTGCGGAGAGGGGCACGGGACGTGACGGCCCGGCGTCGTCGACGATGGCATCGCGGAAGTTCTCGCCCCTCCCTCATATCGCTGCAGCTCGGCTGATGTCACGAGTTCATCGGTGCGCGAACGAGACCCGCCGGGCGTCAGTATTCCAGACTGTTACCGGTTGCAGTTTGTCGGAACATCGTTGCGCGCGTTGGCTTTCCCGCAACTTTTGCGGAAGCCGCCGATCTCGTGCTCGAGTAGTTCGGCCAGCCGCAGCGGAGTGCGGTCCTCGAACATCGGGCCGATGAGCTGCACGCCGACCGGCAGGCCGTCGGGGGACGTCCCCGTGGGTATCGCGGTGGCGGGCAGGCCGGGCATGGTGGCCATACCGGCCCAGACGAGCTGGTCGAAGTACGGGTAGCCGACGCCGTCGATATCGATTCGCCGGTCCTCCAGCCCGCCGGTGTGGTCGTGCGGGAAGGCGGGTGTGGGCGTGATGGGGCACACCACGGCGTCGAACTCGGCGAAGAGCCGCCGCCAGCTTCGACGGTGGAGTTCGCGATGGTGGTTCGCCTCGACCCAGCCGCGGTGATCGAGCACCATGCCGCGCAGCCGCGCCGCGTCGAGGCCGCGATCGTCCGCGCCCAGGGTGGCGGCCCGGCTCCGCAGCTGTTCGTAGTCGTCGGCGGGCAGGCTCGCGGCGGCGTTCGAAAGCATGAGCAGCAGGTAGATCGTCGCCGCTTCGGCCGGGTCGGGCAGCAGCGCACTGTGGCGTTCGACCCGGGCGCCCGCACCGGCCAGCGCCCCGGCGACCCGGTTCACGCCTGCCCGGACCGCCGATCCGGTCGGGATGAGCGGATGGTCCTCGACGACCAGGACCCGGAAGTCCGGCAGCCGCTCGTGGCGCGCGGGCGGCAGCGCGATGTCGTAGGCGAGGCCGTGGGTGAGCGGGTCCGGACCGGCCATCACATCGAGCAGCAGGGTGAGGTCGCGGGCGGTGCGCGCCATCGGGCCGACGACGGCGAGGTCGAGATCGATCGGCAGAGCAGGCCCGGGCGGGGCGGCCATTCCGCGGGCCGGCGCCAGCCCGAGCGTCGGCTTGTGCGCATAGACGCCGCAGAAATGCGCCGGGGTGCGCAGCGAACCGGCGAGGTCGGAACCGATGGACAGCGCGCCGAATCCGGCCGCCAGGGCCGCCGCCGAGCCGCCGGACGACCCGCCCGCTGTGCGGCCGGGGTCCCACGGATTGCCGGTGGTCCCGTAGATCTCGTTGAAGGTCTGGATATCTCGCAGCATCACCGGCACATTGGTCTTTCCGAGCACCACCGCACCGGCCGCCTGCAACCGCGACACCTGCACCGCGTCCTCGGCCGGTATGTGGTTCGCGTGCTGCGGTATACCCCAGGTGGTGGGCAGCCCGGCCATATCGTAGGACTCCTTGACCGTCACCGGAATACCGAGCAGCGGCCGGTTCTCACCACGGGCGCGGGCCCGGTCGGCGGCGCGTGCGGCGGTCCGGGCGCGGGCGAAATCCGGTACACAGATCGCGTTGATCGCCCTGTCGTCGCGCTCGATACGGGCGATCGCCTCCTCGGTCAGTTCCACCGATGTCACGTCACCGGCGTGCAGGGCGGCCGCGAGCTCTTCGGCCGAATGAAAACTCCAATTCATGAAATCGGACGCTATTTGCCTGCCGGTGGGGGCATAAAATATGGCTTCGCACAATGGAATGTCCGAAAGGGTCGCGGGCGCCCGCGCATTCCCCGGCCCGGTTCCGACTACGGACGCCGCATCCCAGGTCACCGCCTCGGAGGCGGTACGGGTCCATCGGTGCGGGGCATGCGACTACCGTCCTGCGCAACGCGAGGGATATCTCATTGCTCCGGTGCCGCCGAGTGGTTTCACTTCCCGGGCCCCAGCGCCGGTTGGTCGCTGTATGCCACGATATGAATCACCACCGGCGGTTGTGGCCGGACACCGTCGACGGCCTCGAATAGACCAGGAGGACCTCGGTGCTGTCGCCGCGAGGGAGTGTTCGATGACAGAGTTCTCGGATCGCCTCGCCCGGTGGTGTGGGGTCAGGTGCGAGCAGGTGCGGGCGGTCGAGTACCGCACCCCGTCCACCGAGTCGATCTTCTCGGTCGGCACCACCCTCGAGTTCGGTGACGGCACCGTCCTGGACGCGCAGTTCTGGCGGTTGACGAAGAACGGCCGGCCCGAGGTGAGCATCTTCGATCATCGACGCCGGTACGGCTTACCGGCACCGATCGACGCGGTGGACGTTCTGCGCGCGGAGCTCGCCGGCAGCCGGCTGGTGGCCGCCGAGATGGACCGGACCACCGCGGATCTGCGCTTCCTGTTCGAAGCCGAACTGAGGCTGGAAGTCTTCAACTTCACCGGCTTCGAGATCTGGGAGCTGAGGTTTCCCGACGGCACCGGCCAGGTGTCGAACTACGCCCTCGACGATTGACGGAAGGCGTTTCTCCCGGTCGAACGCGGTGGTTACCAGATATCGGCCCAGACCGGCCGTTTGGGGATGTCGAACAGTGCGCGGCCGGTTGCGGCGCGGTCGGGCGAGCGGACGAATGAAGTGCTATTCGGTGCCGAGCGATTCGGCCAGAATTTCGGTGACCCGCCGGATCTCGTCGCAGGGCGCGGGTGCCTGGGCCGGAACGGCCGGCAGCGTCATGATGCCCACCCGGAAGATTCCGTCCGCCGATGCGACCGCCGCCGAACATCCGCCGGTACTCGCCGGAGTCCGATACAGCACCGCCTCGCGCCCACCGATCGGGTCCGAGCCGAAGATCTCGTGCCCGGAGTTCCTCCGGATATCGTCGAGTGTCAGATCGCTCGATGTCACCGATACCGCGCCGGTGGGGAGCTTTTCGCCGTCGACCAGGGTTTCGCGCCAGAATTGGCAGCCGATCTCGGTGAATACACCGACGCTTTCGGTGGTGGCCCGCTCCCGGCTGCCGGGGTCGAATCCGGCCTCGGTGACCAGGTCGTCGCCCACGCTCACACAGGGATCGAACCGGACCGGTTCCGCGCCGGTCTGCGCCGGAGCCGGGGGGACACTCACCCGCACGGAGACGCCGGCCTCCGAAGTGGTGCTCCCCGGAGCCCCTGCCGTCGCCTCCTGCTCGGCCGAGCCACCAGAGCAGGCGGCCAGCACCAGCACACTCGCCGCCAGGCAACCGGCGGCGGAAATCGTCTTTATCATCGAAACCCCGAACATCGACCCAACTGTCCGCCCCCCTCGGGTACAGACAATCACCAGCAACCGGCATCATGGCACAGTCCGGGCCCGGCCGCGCATCCGGCCACCACGCAATCGGGCCCCGGATTCCGCCGATCCTGCCGCTGGAGCGGGCGGGTTCCGGCCGGGACCTCGCGCGAGAAGTCCTGACCGATCCGAGGCAGGGCCGGAGTGGTGAATACGGGGCGGGCCCACCGGTTCGACGACCCCTGCCCCGCGCCGGGCAACCAGCGGCGAGGATCGCCGGGCGGCCGACGGCGCCGTGTCTCTTGTCGTCGAAAGTTCATGAGAAACAGCAGTTTTCATCGCTACCGTGGATCTATGAAGAAGGTTGTCGCAGCGGTGGTCTCGATGGGCACGCTGCTGATGATCGCGGTGCTCATCGTGGCGGGCCCGGGGCCGGCGCTGCGACTCCTGATCTTGATCGCGCTTGCGCTCGTCGCGCTTCTCGGCGTGGGATTCTTGGGCCTGCTCGCGGGCATCGACCTCCGAACCCCCTGGATACGGCGTAGATTCGTCGGCACCGACCGATGGAAGCTCGGGGACGAAGACGGGACGGATACGGCCAGCCAATCGCGTTTCTGAGCTCCCGAGCGTCGAGTTCGCCGGGACGCGGTCGTCGCCTCCGGTGTGCGGGCCGCCCCGGTGACAGTAAGCCGCGACTATTCGGCCGAGTGGTAATTCCGTTGACTTATCGCGCCGCACCGATGAGGGTTCGACGTCGTGAACGAACCCCGGCAGTCCGTCTCGCTCGAAGAGCTCGACGAGGACGGGCTGTATCTCCTGCTGGCGGCCGCGGTCGCCGGTGCCGATCCGCTTGAGGTGATGCCCCCGGTCGACGGGCCGCCCGGGTGGACACCGGAGCGTAGACGGGCGTTCGTCGAATTCCACCGTGGTCGTGCCCTGCATCCCACCCGGCCGATAGAACGAACCTTCACCATCACACTGGATGGGACGGTGATCGGAGCCGCCCGGCTCGAACCGCACGGTGACCAGGTCGAGGCGGGCATGTGGATCGGCCGCCCCTACCGCAACCGCGGCATCGGCCGCATCGTCACCACACAGCTGCGCGGATTCGCCGCCGCGAACGGCGCCCGCCACATCACCGCCGCTACGACGCTCGGCAACACGGCTGCTCGCCGGCTCATCGACACGACGCTGCGTGCCCGCGTGCATATCGACAACGACAACGACCAGGTCACCGGGGTATCCGACCTCGACTGAGGTGTCGGCACCCGGCCGGGCGGCTATCCGGCGAGCATGGCCGCGGCAACCCGGTCGGCCGAATCGTCGCGTAGCGCGGTGCCCATGTCGTCGAGGACGAGCAGCCGCGCGCCGGGGATCTCGGCGGCCAGCGCCGCACCGTTGCCGACCGGGAAGAACGGGTCGGCGCGACCGTGCACGACGAGTGTGGGCACGTCGAGCTCACCGAGCCTGTCCCGCCAGCGTGGGGCGCAGTCGAGCCGGGAGAACACCATCCCGAGCTGGTTCGCCTGATGCACGGCGGGATCGCTCGACGGTGTCCGGTCCCAGATTCGGGCCGCCGTTGCCCGCGCCTGCCGCGGATCGTTGCCCATCGGTCCGGCGCTCTCGGCGGCGAACGCCGCGACGGCCTCCCGGTCGGCCCAGTCCGGCCACGGGCGCGAGAACAGCGGGCCCATCACCGCGCCGTCGTGGTCGGGCAGATCCGCGTCGACCGGTCCCGGCGCCACCGGCCGAGTGCCGACGAGGGTCAGTGCGGAGAACAGGTCCGGGTGATCCAGCGCGGCGACCTGGGCGATCATCCCACCGACGCCGATGCCACCGAGATGGGCGGTCCGGGCACCGAGCACTCCGACCAGAGCGGCCGCGTCGGAGACGAGATCCCGCAGGTCGTAGTCCGGATTCTCCGGGTCGAGTGTCGTCGAGGCGCCAGAGTCGCGCAGGTCGTAGCGGACAACGCGCCGCCCACCCGACGCGAGCCGCTCACACAATGCGTCGGGCCAGGACAACATCGTTGTGCCGCCCGCCAGCAGCACCAGCGGATCGTCGTCCCGGCCGAAGCTCTGAACGCCCAGATCCACACCGTTCGCCCGTACCGAGGTCATATCCGATCGAATCGATCCCGTCATACCCGGACTCCCGTCTGTCGGCACACCCAACGGTACCGACGACGAATTCGCCCGAGAATCATCGGTGTAGCCGAGAGCGCGGGCATATCGAACGTTGCCGGCGGCTGTGGCAGACAACCAGGTGCGCTGACCGGATCGAGGTAGGTACCCACCTGGAGGTCGCGGCGAACTCCTCCGAACTGGTGACATCCTGTTCACTGGTGGCGTGACATCTCGCGATATGTCGCGCCCGGCGCGCCTGCATGTTCACCGCGTCGTTTCCACTGCGCTGGCGCTGTACAGCGATCACGCGCTGAATGAGCTCGTGGACGCGTCCAGGCCGATGGGCGCCGGAATCGGCGGGAAGGCGGCGCTGCTGAAGGTCGCCGGA
>NZ_JBSFRU010000154.1:0-14062 GCF_053589395.1 Nocardia sp. NPDC003345 | reverse complement strand
GGACTCGTCCCCGGCCAGATCATCGAAACCCGCGACATCACCACCACCGCCGCGGCCCGGACACCGGTGCCGATCCAGCGTGCACTGCTCCTGAAGTACCGGTCCACCACGGCGGCCGGTGCACCGTCGTTCGCTACGGCGACCCTGCTGATCCCGGCGGCCGCGTGGAACGGTCCGGGACACCGGCCGGTGGAGGTGAACGCGTTGCCGATCAACTCCCTCGGAGCGCATTGCACCCCGGGTTACCAGTTCGCGCACGGCCTCCTCGAGAAGCCGAATACCGATCTCACGGTCTTCTTGCCGTCCGTGTGGTGGTCCCTCGGTCAAGGCCACGCCGTGCTTCTTCCCGACCACGAGGGCCCGCTGATGGCCTACGCCGAGCCCACCGTCGCCGGCCGGGTGATGCTGGATGCGATTCGCGCCGCGCGGACCACGGAGTCGAACCTGTTCCGCGACAGTCGTTTCGTGGTCAGCGGATATTCGGGCGGCGGAATCGCCGCCTACGCGACGGCGATGCTGCTGGACGAGTACGCCCCGGAACTGGCGGAGGTTGTCGCGGGCGTGGCCTCGGGTGGAGTGGTCACCGACAACCGGAACGTCGCCCACCGGTTCAACGGCAATATCTCCTCGGGAATCCTGCTGACGGTGGCGCTCGCGGTGGCGCGTGAGCATCCCGAGATGTTGCAGTACATGAACAACGCGGCGCAGTGGGCCGCGTCCTCGCCGCTCAAAGATATCTGCGGTGATGCCAGCGGACCGCTCGGGGTGGTCGGCTTCCCGCTGGATGTCGTGGCGAATATCGGTAATCCACTGCAGAGCCCGATCGCCGAGAAAACCTTCGAGAAAATGGATTTGGCCGGCCGGAGGTCGGCGGTGCCACTGTTCATCTACCACGGTGCGCATGATCCGTGGATACCGCTCGAGGACGCCGAAAGTACCTTCCGGCAGCAGTGCGGCCGGGGTGTACCGGCTGTTTTCCGGGTGGTGCCCGGTGAACATCTGATCGGTTACGCCACCGGCGCTCCGGAACTCGACAACTGGATTCTGGCGAGAGTGCGCGGGGAACCGGCGCCGAGCGAATGCTGACGCCTTTCACCGGGTGCCCGGAAATGCCGGCGAGTGGGCGGCCGATCGCCCACTCGCCGGCCATCAGGCCGCCGCGGCGTCCGGCGAGCGGGCGTCGATCATCCGCATTCGTTCGGCGGCGTGTCACCGCGCAGTACGGCGTCGATCCAGTCGGTGGCTCCGCCGGCGCCGATGATCATGGCGGATACGTGCTCACCGGGTTCTGTCCGGAATGCCGCCGGCACACCGAGTTCGCATTGCCGCCGGTACATCTGCTGCGGGCCGTCGATAGGGATCCAGAAATCGTGGGCCCCGTGGTAGATATACAGCGGTGTCGCCGCGGTGCGGCCGGTCAGATCCGTCACTCGCACGATTTCCCGCGCGATATCGCTGTCCAGGGGGTGATCGATATTCGCGGCGACCTCGACCGGAATTCCCACCGCACCGAGCGGTCCGTCGGCTTCGCCGCAGATATCCCGCAACGGTGATGTGGCGACCCACTGCGCGAGATTGTTCATGTATCGCAGAATTTCGGGATGCTCACGCGCCAGCGCCAGTGTCACCGACAGCAGAATTCCGGACGCGCTCCGGCCGTTGAAGGCATTCGCCACCGCGCCGTAATCGGTTACCAGCCCACCCACGGCCGCGCCGACCAGTACGTCCGCCAGTTCCGGCGCGTATTCGGGCAGCAGCATGGTCGTCGCGTAGGCCGCGATCGCGCCGCCGGAGTACCCGCTGACCGCGAAACGGCTGTCCGTGAACTCGTCCGGCAGCAGCGCCCGGACGGCCCGGATGGAATCGAGCGTCATCTGCCCGGCGACGGTGGGCTCGGCGTAGGAGGCCATCGGTCCCTCGTGGTCGGGAACGAGAACGGCCTGCCCCTTCCCGAGCGCCGCGGCCAGTCCCGGCAGGAAGACATTGATGCCGTTGTTGTCGCGGGCACCGTGGGCGATCGTGTATCCGGGAGTGCAGCGCAGGCCGAGCGCGTTGATCGGCAGGGTATCCACCTTCACCGGCCGGGGGCCCGGGCCGGGCCACGCGACCGCCGGGATCAGCAGGGTCGCCGTACCGAACGAGGGCGCGCCGAGGGCGGAGGTGGATCGGTATTTCACCAGTAGCGCCCGGGCGATCGGGGCGGCGACCAGGCCCGCGGCGGTGGTGGTGATGTCGCGGGTTTCGATGATCTGGCCGGGGACGAGTCCGGCGAGGTCGGCGGGGCGGGTGTCGAATATCGGGTCGCCGGTCGGGGTGGGCAGGATCGCCTGCCACAGGGCCGCGTGCGGGTCGCCGGTCTCGGGCTGGGGTGGTGGGCCCGGGGAGAGGGCGGGCGGCAGCGGGGGTGGCGGGACGGTGTCGTCGATCCATTGCTGGAACGGGGAAGGAGCCGGTGTCGCGGGGGTGGGGGGTTGTGCCCGTGCCGGTGGTGTCGCCGGTAGCGTCAGAGCGCCCGCGAGCACGGTGGTGACCACTGCGAGAAGAGCTTTCACGTGATGCGAGGCTAGCTCCGGGTGGGTGCCGAATCCGGTTTCGTGGCCCGGGATTTCACAATGCCCAACGGGGGCGCGGTTCCACTGTGACAACTACCGAACCGTCCGGCCCGGGACGCGCCGAGCTGTCCGGCAGCGAACCGTACTGGTCGTACGACCCGGTTCGCTCGCTGTGTCATCAACCCGAAAACCGTCGATGACCTGCCCGTAACTATGTTACGGTCGGGCCGGACGTGCTGATGGATCCAGTACAGGATCAGCGCGAAACGGACCCGGGACACGGCCCCGCGGCGATATCGGCGGTCTACCCGGCGGTTCGAACGACCCGCCCGATCACCGGACGAGGACGCTCGGGCAGACTCCCGGTCGACGCCGGTGACGGATTCGCGCGCGGTGAGCGCGCATATGCTCGACGGAGGTTCCGACACGTGCCGAACGGTGACCATACGGATATCGCCCGGTCCTGGCATGCGGCGTTACCGGGCACCGGAGACGCGCCGCCCGGGCAGCGCGTAGTGGCCGGCCTGGTGGACCGGGTACTCGGTGATCTATCCGCGATACCCTTCGACCCGGCGGCGGGCTTCGGGCTGGGAGCGGCACTCGCCGAGAGCGGCTTCGTCCACCCGGAGGTGCCGTCGGCCTCGGCCCCGGTGCTGCTCGACCTGGCCGCGCGTCACAACGGACCGCCGGTGGCGCAGGTGGCGGCCTATATCGCGGCGATGGGGCAGGGTCACGGCGCGGCCGGCGCCGCCTTCCGGGACGCCGTGCCCGGCCCGGCCCGCGTGGACGGCGCACGTGCCGCGCGGTTGCAGATCCTGTTCGATCATTCGGCCGCGGCGATCGCCATCGGCGATACCGAAGGACATATCCTCGAAGCGAACCAGAGCCTCGCGGATATGATCGGCGTCCCTGCCGAAGCGCTGCGAGGGATCTCGGTCTACGATTTCGCCCACCCCGACGATCACGCCAATATCCGCACCCTGCTGTACGAGAAATTGATCCCCACCGGCCAGGGCACGGTATCGCTCAAACAGCGGCTGGTACGCGCCGACGGGACCATCGGCTGGATGAACCTCGGCATCACCTTCGCCAAGGGCACCGCCGGTGAGCCCGATTACCTCATCGCCATCGGCGCCGATGTCACCGACCAGTACCAGCACCAGCTGGAACTCCACCATCAGGCCCGTCACGATCCGCTGACCGGCCTGCCCAACCGGCGGCAGCTGATGGAAGCGCTCAATCGCTGCTGCAGCACCGCCGACGAAGGCGAGCTGGTCGGACTGTGCTTCGTGGACCTGGACCACTTCAAGACGATCAACGACCGGCTGGGCCACCATGCCGGCGACAAGGTCCTGACCGCGGTCGCCGCCCGCCTGCGCGCTGTCGACCCCGCGCAGGCCGACCATCTGGTCGCACGGCTGGGCGGCGACGAATTCGTCGTCCTGGTCACGCCGCCCACCACCACCGCGCGGGTCACCGAACTCTCCCATCGGCTGGCGGCGGTTTTCCGGGAGCCCGTGACCGTCGACGGACACAGTCTCCAGATCACCGCGAGCATCGGCGCGATCACCAACCGGATCGCCCGGACCGGCGCCGAATCCCTGCTCGCCGCGGCGGACGCGGGTCTCTACTTCGCCAAGAACAATCGTTCCGCTTCCGGAACCACCCTGCACGCCGGGACCGGCGACTACGAACCGGGCGGCCCGGACCGGATTCCACCCGGTGACGGGCTTCCGGGCCCGGCACCCCGGGGGATACCCCTCCCGGACCCGGCCGCCCCCTATATCGACGTGTCCGACGAGCGGGCGCGCCTGCAGCGCAGCTTCTTCGCCACCGAAACGGCACATGCCCGGGCCCGGGCCGCCGGCGGCAGGCGGACCGACACCGGACGAGACGCCGGAGTTCGTTGAGCGGTTACGAAACCACCTGGTGCATAAGTGCTTTCGATTCGCGCGGCGGTGTCGTTCGCCGGTCGCGCCGGCGCCGGGCCCGCATGGGCCCGCCCGCGACCGTGGCAATCCCCGGCGACCTGCGATATCGGGCTTGATCTCGAATCGGCCGGTGAGTCGTCTCGATCGGGTGACGTGACGAGGAAACGGGCTCGCGGCCACGTAATCTGAACTCCTGGCCCCGGTATGACAGGGGACGTGAACCCGTATCTCATCGGGTGCCAGTCGTATCGACATCGCACCCAAGGGCGTGTGCCATGAGATCTCTGCGTGCCTGCACTCTCGCATTACTCGTCACCGTGCCGCTGCTCACCGGCCCGGCCGCCACCGAGCCCGCCGCGACGGCCGGCCCTCCGATCCCCGGTGCACCGGGATCTCCACCGCCGGCGGATATCAGCGGCGCGGTCCTGCCCACCATCCAGGAGTGGATCGACCGGGTGCTCCCGCCGCCTCCGATCGCGCCGGTGCCGGGACACGACACCGCAAGCCCGGTGCCGGGGCAGACGGCGCTGCACCGGGCGGTGCTACCCGGACCGGTCGGCGACCCGATCTTCGATCACTGGCCGCCGGATCTGGCCGGTCTCGCGGCCGGCGCGGTGATCGAGGTCCGCGATATCACCGCCTCGGCCGCACCGCTGATCGTGGTGCCGATCCGGCAGGCGCTGCTGTTCAAATACCGCACCACCGATGCGCACGGCCGTCCCTCCTTCGCCACCGCCACACTGGTGATTCCGGCCGCCGCCTCTCCGGTACCGGGCGCGCGGCCGGTGCTGGTCAACAATCTTCCGATCGACGCCCTCGGACGCCGCTGCACCCCGGGCTACACCCTGGCGCACGGGCTTTCGTTCGACAGCGCACTCACCGATTTCGTGCCGCCCACGACCCATCTGGCGGCGCTGCGCGGGTACGCCGTCCTGATCCCGGATCACGAGGGCCCGCTGATGGCCTATGCCGAACCCTACGTCGCGGGCCACGCGGTCCTGGACGCCGTACGCGCCGTACGCCAGTGGCGGGCAGACGAATTCGGTGCGAGCAGGTTCGCGATGACCGGGTACTCCGGCGGCGCGATCGCCACCCACGGCGCGGTGAAGCTGATCCGGAGTTACGCCCCCGAGCTCGCACCGGCACTGGCCGGTGCGGCGCTGGGCGGGGTGCCCGCCGACTACGAGATCCTCGCCCGCAGCATGAACGGCAATCTGGCCTCCGGTGTGTTCATGGCGGCCGTGTTCGGGATCGCGCGGGAACGGCCCGAGATCCTGTCCCGGATGAACCATCTGGCCCAGTGGGTCACCACCTCGCCGATGAAAGACCAGTGCATCAGCGTTTTCGCACTACCCGGCGCACTCCTGCTGCCGATCGATATCGCGGCCAACACCGCCGACCCGCTGCATTCGGCGCTGGCCCGCGATATCTACGAGGTGACCCGGATGAGCGGTCTCGCCTCGGCGACGCCGCTCTACATATACAACGGGGAACAGGAGTTCTGGATCCCGGCCGAAGGGGCCCGGAACCTGTATCACGAGCAGTGCGCGCTCGGCGTCCCGGCCGTCTATCGGAGTGTGCTCGGCGAACACATCATCGCCGCGGGCCTCGGCTACCCGGAGGCAGTGCTCTGGGTGGACGAACGCCTACGGGGCATTCCGGCGACGAGCGAGTGCTGATCCGGCGGGTCCCGGCCGCCGGCGCGGCCGCCGCGGGGCATCGATGTTCCCGACCATTCTCCCCCTGAAGCACTAGATGAGCACGAATCGTCGGGACGGACACCGACCATCTTCGCAAGGCGTAGCCGTCTATCAAGAAATATTTCTGACCATAGCGGTGACTATGGTCAGATCATCTCGGACATCGCCCGTCACTCCTCAGCCGCGCCGAAGCCTGATAAGTTACTGATGATTCTCACTCGGCCGACTGCCGGGCGGGACGGTTTCGACTCGACGAGGAGTGCAGGACGATGGAACGTCTCAACATGCCCGGTGCGCTGAAAACCGGCGTCGCCGCTACTTCGATCGCGGCGGCCTGCCTGATCGGCACCGCCGCCACCGCGACGGCCGCACCCCAGGCGGCGCCGGCGCCCGAAGCCGTGGCCGAGGCCGGAACCGGCTCGGCCATGGTGGATACCGGATCGGCGGCAGCGCAGTCGGCCGTCGGAGCCGTCCAGCGCGGCGATATCTTCGGCATTCTCGCGCTACTGGTCATCACCCCGTTCCAGGCACTGACCGGCGGCGTCTGCGATCTCGCCTCCGGCTCCGCACTACCGAATCCGTGCAGTCCCGTGGCCTGACGGAGCACCGGAGCGTATCCGCGCCCGCCGAGCCGGAATCGGCCGGCGGGCGCTCGGGTGCCGTCGCGATATCGATCAACCGGGCAGCGACGGATATACGCGCCCGTAAGTCGACACCATGGGGCGAATGACACGGCAGTGCGCGTGTCATGTCTGGATTTTTTAAGCAGTTTCGCTTAACGTGGCGGGATCCCGAGGAAAGGGCGACGCCATGACCCATGCGGATATCCGCCAGATCGATATCGGCCGAACCCCCGACCGGTACGCCCGCGGGTGGCATTGCCTGGGCCTGGCCGACACCTTCCGTGACGGCCGGCCACATGCCGTCGAAGCGTTCGGGACGAAACTCGTCGTCTGGCAGGACAGCGCCGGCGCGCTGCACGTACTCGACGCCTATTGCCGCCATATGGGCGCCGACCTCTCCCAGGGCAGCATCAAGGGCGATACCGTCGCCTGCCCGTTCCACGACTGGCGATGGGGCGGAGACGGACGCTGCGCGGCGGTGCCCTACGCCCGGCGCGTCCCGAAACTCGCCCGGACCCGCGGGTGGACGACGGCCGAAGAGAACCTGCAACTGTTCGTATGGCACGACCCCGAGGGCAACCCACCGCCGCCGGAGCTCGCGATCCCGCGTATCGAGGGTATCGGTACCGATCTCTGGAGCCCCTGGACCTGGGATTCCGTGCTCATCGAGGGGTCCCACTGCCGGGAGATCATCGACAACAACGTCGATATGGCGCATTTCTTCTATATTCACGGCGCCTACCCGGTGTACTTCAAGAATGTCTTCGACGGCCATGTGGCCACCCAGCTCATGCATTCCGAACCCCGCCAGGACATCCGGCAGGTCGAGGACGCGCTCCTGCGGTCCGAGGCGTCGTACTACGGCCCGTCCTACATGATCAACTACCTGCACAACGACTTCGCCGGGTCCACCGTGGAGGTCGTGCTGGTCAACAGCCACTACCCGGTGACCCACGATTCCTTCGTCCTGCAGTGGGGGGTGAGCGTGCAGCGGATCCCCGGACTGTCCGCGGAAAGCACCGGCAAGCTCGCCGGCGCGTTCTCGAAGAATTTCGCGGAGGGTTTCCTGCAGGACGTCGAGGTCTGGAAGCACAAGACCCGGATCGACAACCCGCTGCTCACCGCCGAGGACGGACCCGTCTACCAGCAACGACGCTGGTACGAGCAGTTCTATGTCGATATCGCCGATATCACCCCGGAGATGACCGCTCGTTTCGAATGCGAGGTCGACACCCGGCACGCGCAGACCGAATGGCAGAAGGAAGTCGCCGCCAATCTGGAGAAGGCCGCCGCCCGATGAGATTCACCTACGCCGAGACCATGACCGATCCCGCTCACTACGTGCCGCTGGCCCGGGCCGCCGAAGCCGCCGGGTACGCGTCGATGGCACTGGCCGACAGTATCGCCTACCCTCGCGACTCCGACGCCACCTATCCCTACACACCCGACGGCGGCCGGGAATTCCTCGAGGGCAAACCGTTCATCGAAACCTTCGTTCTCGCCGCCGCGCTGGCCGCGGTCACCACCACCCTGCGGTTCACCCCGTTCGTGCTGAAATTGCCGATCCGCCCGCCGGTACTGGTCGCGAAGCAGGCGGCGTCCGTGGCGGTGCTCAGCGGTAACCGGCTCGGGCTGGGCGTCGGGATCAGTCCGTGGCCGGATGATTTCGACATGTTCGATATTCCGTTCGACCGGCGCGGACAGCGTATGGACGAATGCCTCGATATCGTCCGCGGGCTCACGGCGGGTGGGTATTTCGAATTCCACGGCGAGTTCTACGACCTCGCGCCGCTCGAGATCGCACCCGTGCCCACCGAACCGATACCGTTGCTGATCGGAGGGCACAGCCGGCCCGCGCTCCGCCGCGCCGCCCTACGCGGGGACGGGTGGATGCACGCGGGCGGGGATCCGGACGAACTGGACCGCCTGCTCGCCGAACTGAGCGGCCTGCGCACGGAATTCGGCACGCGCGAGGACTTCCAGGTGCACGTGATCTCACCGGACGGGTTCACCGTGGACGGGGTGAAGCGGCTCGAGGACAAAGGCGTCACCGATGTCATCGTCGGATTCCGTAATCCCTATACCCGCGAACACGATACCGAGAGCCTGGAGGTCAAGATCGCGAACCTGTCGCGTTTCGCGGATCGCGTCATCGCCCGCACCGGCGCCCCGGCCGACGGCGGCGGCCGCTCCGAGGACCGGGGAGTAGCGCGATGAGCGATCTGACGAACAAAGTGGCCCTGGTGACCGGGGCGTCATCGGGTCTCGGCGCGAGCACCGCACAGTTGTTCGATGAGCGCGGGGCCACGGTGTTCGGGGTCGCACGTGACGAGCAGCGGTTGACCGAGGTGTTCGCGGATATGCCACGGGGGCGGTTCACCACGGCCGATCTGTCCGCACCGGCGGCCTGCGCCGCGGTGGTGCAGGAATGCGTGGGCGAGTTCGGCCGGATCGACGTGCTGGTGAACGTCGCCGGATCCCATACGATGCGCCACACGACATCGATGACCGAGGACGACTGGAATCACGACCTGGCGGTGAACCTGAACGCGCCGTTCTTCCTGTGTCACGCGGCGCTGCCCCATCTACTCGAATCCGGCGGCAATATCGTCAACGTCGCCTCGATCGCCGGGCTGCAGGGTCAGGCCTATTCGGCCGGTTACTGCGCGGCCAAGCACGGTCTCGTCGGTCTCACGCGCGCGCTCGCCGTTGAGTTCACCGCCCGGCGGCTGCGGGTGAACGCCGTCTGTCCCGGCGGCATGCTCACACCGCAGGTGACCGGCTTCTCCTTTCCCGAGGGCGCCGATCCGAACCTCATCCTGCGCACAGCGGCGCCGAGAGGTATGAACGAACCCCGGGAGATCGCCGCCATGATCGCCTTCCTCGCCGGTGACGAGGCGTCCGCGATCCACGGCGCCGTAATCGCCGCGGACAACGGGACGACGGCGGGTTGAACCGGGTACCGGCTCGCACGCCGGCGAGGACGTGCTCTCATGGCGACATTCCGCGTGGGTCGGCGGGAAGGACGCGATGAAGGCCCACTACGGTCCGATCACGCAAATCGCCTGGGTCACCGAGGATATCGGCGCCACCGAAGAACTCCTGGCCGGGCAGTTCGGTGCCGGCGCGTGGACGAGACTCCCGGATATCCGGTTCGGGAGCGATACCTGCCGCTACCGCGGCGACCCGGCGGACTTCACCGCGCATATCTCGCTGACCTACCTGGCGGATATGCAATTGGAACTCATCCAGCCGGTGCGCGGATCCAGTATCTACACCGAATTCCTCGATCGCGGCGGGCCGGGGCTGCATCATCTGTGTTTCGAACCGGAGGACTTCGATTCGGCGGTCGCCGGGGCCCACGACGCCGGACTCACCATCGTCCAGGAAGGCGAGATGGGCGGGCAGATGCGCTTCGCCTATATCGACGGCGCCGCGGCGGGAGTCCCCTACGTGGAATTCGCCGAGATCGGGCCGGAGATGCGCGGGTTCTACGACTACATCAGGACGAGGTCGTGAGATCCGGGCCGGCCCGGTCCGGAGCCTCGGTACGGTCCGGCACCGGTGCCGTCAGCATGGCGCCGAGCAGCACCACGATCTCCTCGGGGAAATCCGCCGGAATGGTCCCCGCACAGGTCTCTCGTTCCCATTCGGCCAGCAGCGCGAACATCGCGGTGGCGACGGCACCCATCCGGCGGCGTTTCGCGGTGCGACCGGATGCCGGTACCGCCCGCGCCAATTCGTTCAGCACCCGCGGCCAGGCCGCCCCCTGTGTGCCGTCGAGTTCGGTCGGCAGATACAGCATGGCGGCCTGGAGGAACCGCGCATAGTAGTCACTGTCGACCGCGGTCAACGGCAACACCAGAATCCGCAGCAACGCGTTGACATCCGCGTGCTCGGCGCTCCCGAGGGCGGCCAGCATTTCGGTGCGCCGCCGTTCCATCGGTTCCAGACGACGCCGGACCACGGCATTGATCAATTCCTGCCGGTTCCGGAAGTGATAGTTCACCGCGGAATTGTTGCGCTGACCGGCGGCCACCGCGATTTCCCGGAGCGGAACCTGCACGCCCCGTTCGGCGATCAGCCGCTCGGCGGCATCGAGAATATCCGCTTTCGCCTGTTCACCACGGCTCACGGTATCCGAGCATAGTGAAAGGGCACCGCCGCGATGCTCACCGTCCGGTCGCGTCCGCCGCCGGCCGGTTCGGGCGCATCCGGCGGGCGACCCGCTCCCGTTCGGCGGTTATCGCGTGCCGCCGGGCGAGCATGGCCCCGGCGGGCGAGGTGTCCGCGACGATCGCGGCGTGTACCGCGACGATATCCTCGATACCCTCCCGCGCCCCCACACCCGCGGCCGGTGTGATGGCATGATCCGCGTCCCCGACCAGGATCACCGGGTGCTCCGGCGGGCGCGCCGACGCCAGCGGGACGTTACGGGCATTGGAGACGTGCACCCGCTCGGTCGCGGCCACCAGGTCACCGGTCAGCTGCCGCATCCGGCCGGGTGCCGCCGCCACCACGGTTTCGGCCCACTCGGCGGCAGGCCGGAGACCGGTCGCCGCGTCGGGGAGCGGTGGCCGGGCGATCCGCAGGAACCACAGCGCCGCGGCGGCTTCCGGACGCCAGATATGCCCGAGCGTGACGGCCGGGCGTTCGCCGGAACCGGCCTCCGCGTCGAAGTGCAGGACGAACGGGTCGGTGGGGCATTCGACCGCGCGGCCGGTCATTCCGTAGACGACGACATCGCCCGCGTATTCCGCGGTCCGGCCGGGCTCCACGGCCGCGCGCGCCACCGAATCGATACCGTCGGCGCCGATCACGAGGTCCGCGGTGGTAGCCGTCGCGGTACCGAATCGGAGGGTGGTCCCGTGCGCGGGATGGATCACGACCTCGGAAACCGGTTCGCCGTACCGGATATCGGCGCCGCGCTCGAGCGCGAAGCGCCGGAGCACGGTCATCAGATCACTGCGCAACCAGAACCGGTGTCCCTCG
Source organism: Nocardia sp. NPDC003345 (assembly GCF_053589395.1). Classification (NCBI taxonomy): domain Bacteria; kingdom Bacillati; phylum Actinomycetota; class Actinomycetes; order Mycobacteriales; family Nocardiaceae; genus Nocardia; species Nocardia sp. NPDC003345. The sequence continues at coordinate 2,264 of NZ_JBSFRU010000154.1, read as the reverse complement.
CTGGGCCGCTCCCGGGTCACTCCGTCATCCGGCGTGTAGCGCAATTCGGCGAGCGGATAGGACGCGGCGTGCAGTTCGTCCTCCGGGACACCCAGCTCGGTGAGCCCCCGGTGGCCGCGGCCGTCGAGAATCAGGAACGCCCCACCGCCGTCACCGTCGCGCCGTTCGTAGGCCGTGACCGGACGACCGGAGCGGGCGAGGGCGCCGGCCAGGGCGGTTCCCGCGATACCACTTCCCAGAATGCTGATCATGCGTAACTCCTTCCCGCGATGTCCGCGCCCACCGTAACGGCCTCCGGCGACCTTTCCCAGAACCGGACCACTCCGCGCCCGCAGCGGCGCGGGGCGGCCTCACCGCTGCGCCCGGTCCTCGTTCCGGGCGACCCAGTTGCGGCGCTCCCGCTCCCGGTAACCGTAGGTCGCCTTGCGGACGGTGAGGTCGTCCTCGAGACCGGATCCGATCGCGCCGGCCACGATCCCCATCGCGCTCGCCATGAGCGCGATGCCGAAATAGTCGCCCGGATGAACGGGGCCGCCGAGGACCGCCGAGAGGTACGTCGGCGGAATGATCAGGCAGACAGCGGCGAACGTACCCAGTAACAGCACCGCGAAGAAGAACACCACGCCGATGGTCACCGTCACCGCGGTCCCGGCATTGCGTAGGCGCACGTCACCGGTCCCTACAGCCTCCGCCGAGCCTGTCCGCTCCCACAAACCGTGGCCGACGATGATCCACACGGTCATGGCGGCGACCGCGGCGAGGACCACGCCGGTCGACCGGAAAGGCCCGAGCGCGGTCGCCAGCTGCCAGATGTTCGAGTACAGGACGCCGAACGCGGTACCGGTCAGCGCACCGGCGAAGGCCGAGGACAGGCCGACGAACAGCCGCCACGGGCGATTGGCACGCACCATTCCGGCGAGCAACGCCGGAAACCGGGCCGGCCCGCCCCGCACCACGAGGAGCGTACCGGACCCGTCTTCCACGGCGTGGACATCACGAAAGGGCAGGCGGGCGGTCAACCCGGCGATCGCGGCGGAGGTATCGGTACCGTCGCCGGCGTACAGCACCCCGACGATCCCTGCTGCCAGCTCCCGGAGCCTGGGGCGCAACCGGATACCGCCGAGCGCGGGCAAAGCGACCAGCGCGACCCGGTGGGACAGATCGAGGGAGGCCGGCACGGTCCGGCCGTCGCTGCGCAGGGGAAGATCCGTCAGGCACAACGCCAGATCCCAGGAGGTGTCCCGAACCCGGCGGGCGGCCTTGTCGATGATGTGGTCCAGGTCCGGGTACATGGCCTCGAACGGTTCGTGCGCGACCTCCACCCGCCACCGCGTGCGATCGTCCCCCTCCCCCAGCATCGCGGGCAGTGTCCGCGCCAGATCCCGGGCGAGACGCGCCGGTAGATCGGGGTCCGCCACCACCCCGACGACCACTGTGCCCGGTTCGGGCCCCTCCGTCACGACACCTCCGATTCTGCGCGATCATCCCGGTGGGAATGGTTCTCCGAGTGACGGCGGGCTGCCGTCACTGCGCGACCTACCCGAGTAGCGACCGGAAAAACACCCCCGCCCGGCCGGTGACGACCGAACCGCGGCCGGGCGTCACCGGCCGGAGCCGGAAACGACCGCTGCCACGAACTTTTCGACTGCCGCGGCCGCGGGAGGGCCGGCGTCACGATCGGTGAACAACAGATGCCCGCCGCCGACCAGGGACAGGGTGAGCGCATCGATATCGGCATCGGCGGCGATACGACCCACATCCCGTTCCGCGATCAGATAGCCGGAGATCGCGCTCGTCACCTCGGCGAGGACGGCCATACCTCCGCCCGGGCGGGCGGTGCGGAGCCGTACCCGCAGCTCGTCACGGAAGGTGACGAGCGGGATGATCGCCGCCGGAACCGGTCCGAACAGTGTGGTCAGCGCTTCGGTCAGATTGGCGACCACCGTCGCGGAGCCGGCGGACGCGCGCAGCGCCCGGCCGCGCGCGTCGAGCTGCGCGGCCCGGTCCAGGATCAGCTCGGCCAGAAATGCGTCGAAATCGGCGAAATGCCGGTGCAAAACACCTTTGGCGCAACCCGCCTCGTCGGTGACAGCCCGGCTGGTCAGTCCGTTCGGCCCGGCGCGCAGCAGTACACGTTCGGCGGCGTCGAACAATTGCTGCCGCGCGTCGCGCAGATGCACCCCAGTCGGCACGGACACATCCTTTCACGGTTCGGTCCATCCACCGTTGCACAGTGGGCATGCGCCCATTTTAGTGGGCGCATG
>NZ_JBSFRU010000153.1:0-14178 GCF_053589395.1 Nocardia sp. NPDC003345 | reverse complement strand
ATACCGTCGAACTCGTCGCGCCCGCGCTGGGGCGGCGGCCGGTCACCGGTTCCGGATCAGTGCTGATCCAACCCGCCCTTCGCGGTGGGGCACCTCCCAACTGACCTTCGCGGAGGGGCGCTCCGAAATTACAGGCAGAATGAACCTCATGCAGAAACCGACCGGTAGTAGTTCGGTGCTCGAGTCCGCTCCCGGGGCCGCACCGGGCGGCCCGGCGGAGACTCCGGGCGTTTTCGCCACCCTGACCGACGAGGCCGCCAAGAAGCGTGACCTGCGGCGGATGAAGGCTGTCGCGACCGGTCTGCTGGCTGTGGCGACGGTGATCTATCTGGTGTGCCGGTGGGTGGAGTCGCGGGGTGGGGCGGGGGATTGGGTCGGGTATGTGCGGGCGGCGTCGGAGGCGGGGATGGTGGGCGCGCTGGCCGACTGGTTCGCGGTGACGGCGCTGTTCCGGCATCCGCTGGGGCTGCCGATTCCGCATACCGCGATCATCCGCCGGAAGAAGGACCAGCTGGGGGCGAGTCTGGGTGATTTCGTCGGCACCAACTTCCTGTCGCCGGAGGTGGTGACGGCGAAGGTGAATTCCGCGCAGATTCCGTGGCGGATGGGCAGGTGGATGGCGGTTCCGGGGAACGCGGCCCGGGTGGCGGACGAGAGTTCGACGATTCTGCGCGCGGTGGTCGGTGCGCTGCGGGACGAGGATGTCGAGCAGGTGATCGACAACACCATCGTGAAGCGGATCGCCGAACCCCAGTGGGGTCCGCCGATCGGCCGGGTGCTGGCGGAATTGCTGGCCGACAACCGGCAGCTGCCGCTGCTGGATCTGCTCGCCGAGCGGGCGCATCAGTGGGCGCTGGGCAGTCAGGAGACCGTCGATCGGATCGTGATGGGTGAGGCGCCGCAGTGGGCGCCGAAGTTCGTGAATGTGTTGTTGTCGGAGAAGGTGTACCGGGAGCTGGTCGAGTTCACCTGGAAGGTGCGGTCCACGCCCGATCACGAGGTCCGGCTGGCGGCGAACCGGTTCCTGGAGGAGTTCGCGCACGATCTGCAGTACGACGAGACGATGATCGCCAAGGCCGAGCGGATCAAGACCGAGATCATGGGCCGGGAGGAGATCACCGGTCTGGCCGAGGCGACGTGGCGGGCGGCCAAACGCCTGATCCTGGAATCGGCCGACGATCCCGACAGCACGTTGCGCCGCAAGGTCTGTGAGAACGTCCAGCAGCTGGGTGAGCGGTTGCGCGACGATACCGAGACGCGGACGAAGATCGACGGATGGATCGAGCGCGGCGCTCGCTATCTGGCCGCCAACTACGCCGACGAGATCGCCACCATCGTGACCGATACCGTCGCCCGCTGGGACGCGGAGGAGGCCAGTAAGAAGTCGTTCTGGGTGAGGACGGGGAGGTTGCCCAGCTCGCTGATCGGCATCGCGCTGCGGATATCGGGGAACCGCTCGAACAGTGCCGGTACCGCGATCGTCGCCTCCAGCCGGGCCAGGGCGGCGCCGGGGCAGATATGCGGGCCGTAGCCGAAGGAGATGTTGCGGTTGGCCGTCGGGCGGGTGATGTCGAAGGTGTCCGCGTCCTCGCCGTGCAGGTCGCGGTCGCGGCCGATGGCCCGGTAGGACATGACCACCCCGTCGCCCTTCTCGATGGTGCGATCGCCGACCGTGATGTCCTCGGTGGCGAACCGCATCAGCAGGTGGATGACGGGGCCGTCCCAGCGCAGGGTTTCCTCGATCGCCTCTTCCCAGGTGCGGTCGCCGCTGCGGACGGCCGCGAGCTGTTCCGGGTTCGCGAGCAGGGCCCGGGTGGTGGTGATGATGAGGCTGACGGTGGTTTCGTGGCCCGCCGCGACCAGGGCTTTGAGGTTGCCGTGCACTTCGGCTTCGGTGAGCGGGGTTTCGCCCTCGGCGACGTCGTGGATGAAATCGGAGGTCAGGTCGTCGGCGGGGTGGGCGGTTTTCTCCTTGATGAGCCCGGTGTAGTACTCGTCGAGTTCGGCGAAGACCCGCATCCGCTCGTCGTGCGGTGTGAGCAGGGAGAAGAACTTCTTGTACGACTCCAGCAGCATGGTGTGGTCGCCGCGGGGCACGCCCATGAGTTCGCTGACCACCCGCATCGGCAGCGGGTAGGCGAATATCTGCTTGAGGTCGACGGCGTCGCCACCGGCCGCCGCCGCGGCCAGGTCGTCGAGGAGTTCCGCGGTGAACTGCTCGATCTTCGGGCGCAGTTCGCCCAGCCGGCGCGGCGCCAGCGCGCGTGTGGTCTTGATGCGCAGCCGGCGGTGTTCGGCGCCGTCGACGGTGAACATGGAGCGGCCGGCGTCGATCATCCCGATCAGCGGCCACTCCCGGGTGACGGCCCCGGACTGCCACAGATTCCACTGCTTGTGGTCTTTGACCAGGCGGGTGTCGGTGAGCAGCCGGCGGGCCAGATTGTGCCGGGTGACGGTCCAGGCGGGCGCACCGAGCAGTTCGATCTTCGTGAGCTCCGGACCCTCGCACAGGGTCCGGGTCTCGCCCGCGAGATCGGCGACCATGGGGTCGATGGTCAGGGCCGCGGTATGCGGGCATTGCTGGCTCACGAGCCACCTCCAACAGCGGGAACGGGTGTGAAAACGACCGGTAGAGAAGTGAATCCGCGCAGGAACGGTGAGGGCCGCCGCACCAGGGATTCGGCCGGCACCGCCAGGTCCAGGTCCGGCAGCCGGTCGAGGAGCACCTCGATACCGGTGCGGGCGATGATCTCGGCGATCTGCTGGGCCGGGTAGGGGCAGCGGTATTCGCCGTGGCCGAACGCGAAATGCGCGGCATTGCCGGAATGGGCGGGATCGGCGCCGTGCCCGCTGTACTGGCGGATATGCGGATCGGAGTTGGCCGCCGCCAGGCCGAGCAGCAGCATATCGCCGCGCCGCACCAGCACCTCGCCGAGCCGGGAATCGCGGGCGACCCAGCGGCCGGCCAGGATCTGGGTGGGGGTGTCCTCCCACAGCACCTCGGTCATCGCCTGCCCGATACTGTGCCGGGCGGCGCCGAAGGCCGCGGCGAAGCGGTCGTCCACCAGCATCAGCCGGATCGAGTTGCCGATCCAGTCGGCGGTCGGCAGATGCCCGGCCGCGGTGACCGACTGCATGTTCAGGACGTACTCTTCGTCGGCGAACGGCTCGGGATGGGCCAGCATCCGCGATACCAGGTCCTGTCCGGGTTCGGTCTTCTTCTGCGCCAGCAGCTGCTGCATGTATTCGACGAACCGCTGGTAGGCGGCGGGCGCTTCGGGTCCGCCGTCGCACAGCGCCTGCATGGTCTGTGCGAGGTAGGGCCCGTCGGATTCCGGGACGCCCATGATCCAGGCGAGCGTGAGCACCGGGAGCAGTTCCGCGAACTCCTTCACCACATCGGCGTGACCGCGGCCGCAGAACCGGTCGATCAGGCTGTCGGCCAGATGTTCACAGGCGGTCCGCAGCGCGAACGGATCCACCGATTCCAGCGCGGGCTCGACCAGGCCCACATGCCGGGCGTGCGCGGCGCCCGCCGTGAAGTAGATCCCGGGCTGCGGCCGCCCGACCATCGGCAGCAGCGGCCAGTCCGTCGGGATCGCCGGCCACTGATTCCACAGACTCGAATCCCGGGGGAACAGCAGGCCGTCGGTGGTGACCTGATGCAGTTCCCGGTAACCGATCACCAGCCAGGCGGGGATTCCGCCGACGAGTTCCACCGCGACGACCGCCCCGTAGTCCGTCCGCATCCGGGTATAGAGCAGCGCGGGATCGGTGTGGAAACCCGGCCCCTCCAGCAGCACCGCCCCCGACGGGCCCACCGGACAGCCCGCCGCGGAGACTCCGGCGTGGTGGCCGGCCCGGGTCATGAGCCCACCTCCGCCGGTGGTGTCTGCCGCTCGATGAGGTGTTCCACGAGCCCGATCAGTACCTGTTTGCTCGACTCCCGGGACCGCGCGTCGGTGGCGAAGAGCGGCACCTGCGGGTCCAGGTCGAGCGCGTCGCGGACCTCGTCCAGCGCCGGCGGAATCGGTTCGAAGGAGTTGCAGGCCACCACGAACGGGGTGCCCTGGTATTCGAGACGGTCGATGGCATACCAGGAATCGCTGATCCGGCGGGGATCCACCAGCACCACCGCGCCCAGTGTGCCCGTGAACAGCCGGTCCCACAGGAACCAGAACCGTTCCTGGCCGGGAGCGCCGAAGACGTAGAGCACGTATTCGGCACCGAGGCTGATCCGCCCGAAATCGAAGGCGACAGTGGTGGTCGTCTTCCCGGATATGCCGGTCAGATCGTCGACGCCGACGCCCGCGTTGGTCATCACCGCCTCGGTGTCCAGCGGCTGGATCTCGCTGACCGCGCGCACCATCGTGGTCTTACCCACGCCGAAACCGCCGACGACGACGATCTTCAGCGCATGCCGCACGGAGCTGTGCAGGGGTGCCCGGGCGCGAGTCGGGCGGGCGTCAAAGGCTACGGAGTCCAACTAGCACCTTCTCGAGCATGTCGATATCGAACGTGTCACCGTGCGCGCCCGTGGCGAGCTCGGGATGGCGGACGGTGACCTTTCCCGCGTGCAGCAGATCCGCGACCAGCACTGTCGCGATACCGATCGGCAACCGCAGTTCGGCCGCGATCTCCACCACCGCGGTCGGCTGCCGGCATATCGCCAGAATGGCCATATGTTCGTGCTGCATGGCCGCGGCCGGATCGCATTCGCTCACCACCAGGGTGACCGGATCGAATTCGTCGGTGGTCGGGGCGGCGCGTCCACCGGTCAGCGTGTAGAAACGGTCGGGCTCGTCGTCGCGGCCGGGGCGGTTCACAGCAGTCTCGCTCGGCTCCCCCGCGGCGGTGCGGACAGATACTCACCGACCTGCTCGATCAGCGCCGCCATCTGGGCACCGACCAGTCCGGCGTCGGCATCGTCATCGGCCAATACCGCGATCTGCGCGCCCGCTCCGGCGCCGACGATGAACAGGATCCCGCCGTAGAACTCGGTCATCGACTGGCGTACCCCGCCGCGCCCGTTGCCGAATTCCGCGGAGGCGCTACCGGCCAGTGCCTGCACGCCCGAGGCGATGGCGGCGAGGCGATCGGCCTGATCCATGGTCAACCCGGCGGTATGGCACATCTGGATTCCGTCCGCCGCCAGCAGTACCGCGTGCCGCGCACCCGCGGTTTCGCTGAGTAGCCGCTGCAGCAGCCAATCCAGTTGCGCTGGATCCGATGTCATCGTCATCGATCGTTCTCCCGGTCGGTTGTCATGGAATGACGGGACAATCGCGCGGCGCCGTTGCCGGGTGATTGGATCGGTCCGCCGAACGGCTGGGATTCGTCGGCGCGGCCGGTGACCGCGCGCTGGAACGCCCCCAGCGAGGAAGCTGTCGATCGGTGTTTCGCGGGCGAATCCTGCTGGGGATCACCGTCGAAAGCGTCGGGGTCGGGCAGACCCTCGGGGTGGGCGGCCGCCAGGGTGCTGCCCCGGCGCCGCTTGGGCAGCACGGTGGTGGTGGTCGCGTCCGTTTCCGGTGCGGAGATCACCGGGAACCGGCCGGAACTGTGCCGGCCGGTCGAGTCCGGATCCGGGCCGAACATCGCGAGCGCGTCGCCGCTGGTATGCAGGGTGCGATAGCGCGACCCGGTCTCGGTGAGCGCGGCGAAGGAGCCCGAATCGGTGGCGGTGCCCGGCGGAAGCCCGGCCTGGCCGGCGGTATGCCCGGCGGGCAGGGCGGCGGGAGTGGGCGGTTCGATACGCGCGGTGAGTTCCCGCGGGATCATCACCACCGCGGCGGTCCCGCCGATCGCCGACGGCCGGTAGCTGACCGTGAGTCCGTGCTTACGCGCCAGCCGCCCGACCACCGCCAGTCCGAACCGGGTGCCGTTCAACGAGGAAAGTCCCTCGGATGCCTCGGTTTCCGCGCCGGAGACCGTCGTCTGGGCCCGGCGCAGCGAGGATTCGCTCATCACCAGACCACTGTCCTCGATGGTCACCGCCACACCCGCGGGCAGTTCCGCGGCGTAGATGTGTACCTCGGTGGTGGGCGGGGAGAACCGGCAGGCGTTGTCGACGAGTTCGGACAGGGCGTGGATGACACCTTCGGCGGCGTGCCCGGCGATGGCGATATCGGCGATCGCCCGCATCCGCACCCGCTGGTATCCGCCGACCCGGCCGATGGAGGCGCGCAGAACGCGTTCCATCACAATCGGTTTGGCCCAGCGGCGGCCGGTCCGCGCCCCGCTGAGGATGGCGATACTGTCGGCGAGGCGACCCGCCTGGGCCGTCGCGTGATCGAGTTTCAGCAGATCGGCGAGTACCGCCTGATCGGCGTACCGGTGTTCGAGATCCTGCAGTTCGGCCAGCATGCTGGTGGTCATCGCCTGCATCCGGCCCGCCGCGTTGGCGAGGGCCGCGATGGCGGCCGAGCGGCGCCGCTCGGCGGCCGCGGTGGCCTCCTGCTCCGCGAGGACCTTCTGTTCGGCGGCGGCGGTGCGGGCCTGCTCACGGGCGACCAGTGCGACGGCATCGTCGGCGCGGAGCTGTTCGGCGCCGATCAACCCGCGGAAGTACACCGCGGTGGTGACGGCGGTGCACGCGGCCACCACGGTGAGGGAGATCCAGACGGCCGTGACAAGGCGGTCGGCCGGCGCCACCGAGAGCACGGCGCCGCACAGCACCCCCACACCCACTGTGACCGAGACGCCCAGCGCCAGGGCCGGCGCAGCCCAGGGCGGGCGGCCGGCTCGTCCGGCCGGGGCCGACGCCCCCGATTCGTACATAGGTCGGGTACCCCCGCTCGCGCTTCGTCCTGCCGACCCAACGCCGAGCCCGCATCCGACACCCCATCGTGTCCGTTACCGAATCGTCGGATGAAAAGTGGTTTCGCTCCGGTCAATTCGGGTACCGGCCGTAGCATATCGGTCTGGTCCAACGTCCGCCACTCGAGTAAGCTAAAGCTCAGCTAACACTCGGTGTCCGGAACGAAACCCGGACAAGCCGATCCGGAATGCCGCACGGTCGGATCACCACGACAGGCACTCCGGCGCGATGCCGGGCACCATATGCGGTCGAGTCCATACTCAGAACGGTTTGAGTGACCACCATCTGTCGTACAGGTCACGGCCGGAGGTACCTCCGTAAACCGTCACGAGGCAGAAATCCCGATAGGGGTCGTCGAATTGGATTCGCAGTTCCCCCTGCTGCTCACTGAGATCGATCAGGACGACCCGCCCGCGGCTCGAGGCGCCGACCCATTCCTCCGCGCCGACCACCACACCGTCCTCGCCCTCGGCGAGCGGCACGATCTTCGCGGGTGAACGATCGGTCTTACACATGACGTCCACGACCCGCAGCGGATTGCGGTCACCGGTGCAGTAGAGAACACTCACCGGCCCCGGCGCCTTACCCAGTTCCACCGGCTGCGACTGCGTACTCTGCGGGTTACATCGGATCCCCTGGTGCCCGCTGCCGACCGGGCTGTCCGGGAGCAGTCCCGGCAGCGCATCGACCATGTACTGATAGTGCCCCCACGACAGCGTCGCCGCGGTGGTCGTGCCCGGAGCGGCCCGGCCCGCGTCATCGGCGGCCGGGAGGTACCGGATCGCGACCACCGCGGCGAGCGCGAGCGCGGCGATCAGCGCACCGAGGGCCAGAACCGGCATCCGGCCGCGGCTCACCGCTCTCCGGGCAGTCGGCGGGGCCGCGACGGGCGGTAACTCCGGCCGATGGCCGGGGGTCTCGTGGCCGAACGCGGCGGCGGCCGCCCGGGCCAGCATCCCGCAGGACGGAAACCGATCCGCCGGGTTCTTCGCCATCGCGACGGCGAGCACCCGGTCGATGGCCGGCGGCAGTCCCGGCACCACCGCGCTCGGCCGCGGCGGCGGCTGTTCCAGATGCGCGCGCATCAACTCCGCGAGCCCCGGCCCCCGGAACGGTTTCGATCCGGTCAGCATTTCGTAGAGCGTGACCCCGAGGGCATACACGTCGGCCCGATGGTCGACTGCGTAGCCGGTGATCTGCTCCGGCGCGGCGTAGGCCAGGGTCCCGAGCACCGAACCGGGGGCGGTGAGCGTCGTCTGATCTGCGCCGCGGCCGATACCGAAATCCGAAATGTAGACCTGATCGGGGCGGCCCGGGCGGTGCTCGAGGAGAATATTCGCCGGTTTCACATCCCGGTGCACCATCCCGGCCCGATGGGCCGCGTCCAGTCCCCACGCCACACTGCCGATGATGTGGAGTACGCCGTCGACCGGCAGCCCGGCCGGATTCCGGCGTATCAGGCCGGCCACATCGACGCCCTCGACATACTGCATCGCGATCCACGGCAGACCGTCGGCTATCCCGCGATCGTGGACGGCGACGATATTGGGATGGTCCAGCCGGGCCGCGAGTTCCGCTTCGCGCAGGAACCGGGCATGGAATTCCGGATCGCCGCGAAACTCACGGGACAGGACCTTCAGTGCCTCGCGGCGCGGCAGCCGCGGGTGCCGCGCGACATAGACCGTGCCCATCCCGCCCACACCCAGCACGTTCTCGATCAGATAACCGGCGAAGATCTCGCCGGGCCGCAGCGTGTCCGCCATCGCGCTACCCGTGCCCCATCAGCAATCCGTATTGGGCCAGGCCCTTGTGCCGCACGTCCTCGGCGACCCGGCCGAAGACCATGGCCTGGTACCGCCCGTGCACCACCCGGCAGTACGTGTTCGCCCACGAACTGTCCCCGAGCACGCGGCGGCAGCTGACATCGCGCAGCCCGGTCGGTACTTCGGTCGTGCGCACAGTCGTATCCACCGCGTCCTCGGCCACCGCCCGCTCGAAACGCTCACGCGCGGTCGCGGGGTCGGGGTAGCGAGCCAGCACGTTGTAGCCGTTGATCGCGACCGATTCGGGCCCGGACTCCGACCCCCTTCCCAGGTAGTGCGCACCGCCACGAGGGCCGAACACGATCCCGTGCCCCTCGAGGAAGCCCCAGCCCGCCACTTGGTCCTTGTCGTTCAGCGTCACCGCGGGCATCGGCCAGCGCCCCGGCGCCTGCGGCACCATCAGCCGGAGCATCCCCGAGGAGTCGAGCGGCAGTCCGGCGAGTTTCTCCCGCGGCGTAGGGTCGAAATCGTCCAGCCTGGGTAACTGCTGGTCGAAGGTCCCCCGAACCAGCGCCGTCAGCGCGGCGAGATCCGGGGCGGTGTGACCGGCCAGCACGTGGACCACGAACGGTCCGTGGGCCAGAGTGGCCGCCACCGTCGGAACGCCGGGTCGCCAGTGCGCGTGCGCGGCGCTGTACCCCGGCACCGGAACGCCGACATTGTCGCGGCTGACAGCGGCATCCCGGCTGTCGATATCCGCCGCGGCCCGGGTGGCGGATCCGTCGTCGGGGAACCGGAGCAGCATGATCTGCAGGAATCGATCGGCACCTGTCCGCGGCGGGATGCGGAGCTCGTTACTCGTTCCGTTCACCGCGATGCCCGCCAGTAACTCGTCGCGGTGCAGCACGTCCCGAACGGCGTCCGCCAGCAGCACCGAGGCCTTGACCGGTGTCGGCACCGGAACGATGCCGACACCGTAGGGGTACCGCAACGCGGCGTCGGCCTCCTGGGGGCGCACGACCGCCTCCGCCATCCTCATGGACTCGATCACCCGGCCGTACTCCGGATCGTGCACCGCGGGTTCGATCAGGGGTTCGACACTGTATTCCCCGATATCCAGCGCGGTGGGGTCCGGGAAGTCGGGAACCGGGCGGCCGGCCACGGTACAACCCGGCGTCGCCACCAGGGCCGCCGATACGAGGGCGGACAGCAGGAACCGCCCGGGGCCCCGTGATCGGCGGTGACGGGTCCGGCGCGGAATTCGCATTCCCCGTGCGTCACAACGGCGCATCGGCCCACCACCTGTCACGCAACTCGGTGCCCGATACCTCGGCCACCACTTCGATACGGCAGAAGTTGCGTGCCGCGTCGTCGAAGTAGATGTGCAGATAACCGCCACCCGGAGCCAGATTCGTGACCCTGACCTCCGGCGGGATACGTCCCCAGTGCAGATTGCCCGAACCGGACGCGCGACTCCACTTCTCGCTTCCCTCTACCTGAAAGGTTTCCGGCTCGGGCCCGATGGGAGAACGATCCGCGTTGCAGGTGACGACCACCCATTTCGCCGGATCGTTGTTCCCGGCGCACAACACCGATCCCACGGGCTCCGGGGTGTCGAGGGCGTGCACGGGAAGACTTCCCCGGTTCTCCTTGTCCAGCACGATACAAGTCGCCAGCTCCTGGTAACCCACCCCCGGAGGAACCGGGGGGAGCAGCGCCGGGAACGTCTGCGCCATATAGGCGTAGGCGCCCCACTCCGCGGCGTTGATACTCATGGCCGGATCGATACCCGGCGCCGATTCCGCCGCCGCGTCACCGTCGTCCCGCGTACCGAGCACCACCGACACAACAGCGATCAGCGCTGCCACACACACCAGCGCGCCCACGAGTAATCGTCGCGGTACGCGTGACGGCACCGCGTCAGGCTGGGCAACCGACGCCGCCTCGGCCGCTGCGGCCAGGGCACCACAACTCGGGTAGCGGTCCGCCGGATTCTTGGCCAGCGCCGTGGCGATCACCGCGTCGAACCCGGGTGGAATACCCGGGGCCGCCTCCGACGGGCGGGGCGGCGGCTCGTAGAGGTGCGAATATATGACCGCCGCCGGGGTATCGCGCGGGAACGGCACCCGCCCGGTCAGCAATTGGTACAGCGTGCAGCCGAGCGCGTACACATCGGCCCGCGGGTCGGTGCGCTCGCCGTTGAGCTGCTCGGGTGCGGCGTAGGCCAGAGTGGCGGTGACACTGCCGCTCTCGGCCAGCGAGGCCGTATCCTGCATCTGCCGCGCTATCCCGAAATCGGTGACCAGAACACGCTCGGAGCCGTCGTAGGAGGCGGATACCAGGATGTTCGCCGGTTTCACATCACGGTGCAGCAGACCGGCGCGATGGATCTCGTCCAGACCGAGAGCGGCGTACGCGACGATCGACACGGCACGCGCCACCCCGAGCCCGCCGGACGCGCGCCGGACCAGTTCGGCGGCATCGGTGCCCGCGACGTACTGCATCGCGATCCACAGCACACCGTCGGTTTCCCCCCGGTCACGGACGGCTACGAGGTTCGGATGCTGCAGCCGGGCCGCGATCTCGGCCTCGCGCAGGAACCTGCTCCGGAACTCGGCGTCCTCGGCGTGGGCGGTGGAAAGTACCTTCAGCGCGTCCCTTCGCGGCAGCCGAGGATGGTGGACCAGGAAAACCGTCCCCATACCGCCCGAACCGAGCCGACGCTCGATCCGATAACCGGCGAAGTCCATACCTGCGACGATCTCCACCGGCGCGACACCTCCGCAAAAGCGCTCACGCCGAGACCCTTTCGGCGCTACGCGGAGAAACGATACCCCGACCGCCGGGCTCGCGACCTGTTGTCACACCTGGTGCGGCCGATGCTCCACCGGCGGGGCCACACCGCGGGTGCCCGGGACGGGCCGGGCGTCGGCGCCGGTCTCCGGTAGTGCGGGTCCGGCCTCGATCATTCGCACCACTTCCGCCACCGGACGCACATCGCCGAACGAACGGTAGATGGTGTGCAGCGTGGCATTGTGGTCCCGATCGCGGCGGGCCGCGTTCGCGTCGGCCACCATGATCACCCGGAACCCCCGGGTGCTCGCATCGCGCGCCGACGCCGAACAGCACACATCGGTGACCGTTCCCGTGATCAGCACGGTATCGATGCCCCGTTCTCCGAGCAGTTCGGGTAGTGGGCAGCGGCCGGGAAAGAAGGCGCTGTAGGCGGATTTCTCGACGAACAGATCATGCTCGCGGATCTTGAGTTCGGGCCATATCCGCTGCTCCGGAGTTTCCGTCACACCCGAACCGCTGAACAGCCGGGCCACCCGCGGGCCGAAGAACTCGACCGCGTGCGGAGTGGGCTCGCCGGGTTCGGGGACGACCCAGGCGACCGTCCCGCCCACCGCCCGCAGCGCCCCGGCGAGCCGGTTGATACCGGGCACGATGCCGCGGCAGTAGGCGTTCTCCGATACGTGCATCGGTACCATATCGATCACGACCAGCGCCGTACGCCGGGGATCGAGGTCCGGATAGGCGAACCGGCGGCCGCGGCGGGCGTCCTGCCGCGCGTATTCCCGCTCCTCGATACGCCATGCGTGCAGCGATCGGGCGTCGCCGCGCAATTTCGCCAGGAACCGGCCGAGATGCGGATCGAACAGCGCCGGGTCGGCCGCGCCGATCTCGTCGATACTCCACCACCGGCCGTCGCGGAACTCGGTGGGGTCGAGAGTGAAAGCGGTATCGCGATCGACGGTGACCACATACCAGAGGCTGACGTCCTCGTGGCCGCCGTGGACCCCGACCGTGGTGGTGATCGTGAGAAAGAGCGGTTCGGTCATCGCGGTGAGATCGACAGTGATACCGAGTTCTTCCTCGATTTCGCGGCACGCGGTGCGGACCGGATGCTCCCCGGGTTCGACATGTCCGCCCGGCGGCAACCACAGACCTGCTTTGCGGTGATCCACCAGATACACGGCGGTTCGCTCCGGATCGACCACCGCGATGTATGAAACCAGATGGCGCGGCGGCACATCCGGCTTCCGGCGGCGGAAGAGATCGCCGGTGCCGTGCACCCAGCGGGCGGCCTCGGCCAGATGCGCCTGTTCGGTCTCGTCGACCGGCGCGATCGAGGAGACGAGATCGGACACGACGCGGGCAGCCGGCAGCATTGCCACAGCTTCGCAGACGGCTCCGACAGGAACTCCGGCGCCGCGATCGCGCAGCCCGGGATCAGAAGCCGAGTTTGCCCAGCTGTTTGGGATCGCGCTGCCAATCCTTGGCGACCTTCACGTGCAGGTTCAGATAGATCCGGGTGCCGAGGATGTGTTCGATCTGCTTGCGCGCGTTCGTTCCGACCTCCTTCAGCCGGGCGCCACCCTTACCGATGACGATGGCCTTCTGGCTCGGTCGTTCCACATACAGCAGCGCATGCACATCGAGCATGTCCTCGCGCTCCTCGTAGGGCAAGATCTCCTCGATCACCACCGCCAGCGAGTGCGGCAGTTCGTCGCGGACCCCTTCCAGCGCCGCTTCCCGGATGAGCTCGGCCATCAGGGTTTCCTCGGGCTCGTCGGTGAGCTCACCGTCGGGATAGAAGGCGGGCCCGGGCGGCATCTTGGTGGCGACCACGTCCACCAGCACCTCGATCTGCTCCCCCTTGGTCGCCGACACCGGGATCACATCGGTCTCCGGACCGAGCAGCTCGGAAACGGCCATGAGCTGGCGGGCGATCTGGTCCTTGCTCACCTTGTCGATCTTGGTGACCACACCGATCAGGGTGGTCTTGGGCGCCATCTGCCGCACCTGCTGCACGATCCACCGATCGCCCGGGCCGATCTTCTCGTCGGCCGGGATGCACAGCGCGATCACATCCACTTCGGAGTAGGTGTCGCGCACGAGATCGTTGAGACGCTGGCCCAGCAGCGTCCGGGGCCGGTGCAGGCCGGGGGTGTCCACCAGGATCAGCTGGGTGTGCTCGCGGTGCACGATGCCGCGGATGGTGTGCCGGGTGGTCTGCGGGCGCGAACTGGTTATCGCGATCTTCGCGCCCACCAGAGCGTTGGTCAGCGTCGATTTACCGGTGTTGGGCCTGCCCACGAAACAGACGAAACCGGATCGGAACTCGCCTTTGTCAGGCATCGGTGGCCTCGTAACCCTCGGCGATATCGAATACCGTCCCGGCGGCGTCGGCGAAGATGATGCGGGCGCCGGCCGAGACCTCGCGGACCGCCGCGACCCCGGCGTCGGCGAACTTCCCGCCGATCACGACGGCCGCCTCGAAGCCCTCCGCGCCGCTGGAGATCGCCGCCGCCACCGCCGACTGCAGGGCGGTCAGTCGTAGCGCCTGCAAACCGACCTCACCGGCGGCGTAGGTGCGGCCGTCGGTATCGCGAATCGCGGCGCCGCCCGAGCCACCGGTGCGCCCCAGCGCACCCCGGGCCAGTACCAGCAGCTTGTTGTCCTCGGTATCCAGTTCACTCATCGCCGGCTCCCTCGTCGTGCCGGGCGGACGGGCGATCCCGTTCCGATCCCGGATCGGTTTCCGAATTCTGCTCCGGTGCCCGGCCCACCACCACGGTGTGCACCCGGACC
>NZ_JBSFRU010000152.1:0-14332 GCF_053589395.1 Nocardia sp. NPDC003345 | reverse complement strand
CCTCGTTGGACTCGGCGCCGAGTGTCGAGGCGTTGCACGGGTATCGGATGCACTCGCGGCCCGTACGGGTATGCCGTACGGGCCGCGCGCGTGAGATATGTTCGGCTACTTCAGCATCGACCCGCAGTCGACGGGCAGCGTCACACCGGTGAGGTAGCGGGCCTCGTCGGAGGACAGGTACAGCACCGCGTTGCTGATATCGATCGGATCCACCCACGGCACCGGCAGGGTGTGGAACATCTGGCAGATCGGCGCCATATCGTCGGCGGTCGGGTTCTCCAGATCGGGGCGGAACATCGCGAAGGTCTTCTCGTTCATGATCATCGCGGTGCTCACGTGCGTCGGATGCACCGAGTTGACGCGGATCATATGCTGGCCGAGTTCCACCGCGAAGGCCCGCATCAGGCCCACGACACCGTGTTTGGCGGAGACGTAGTGGCCGGTCTGCGGGTAGGCCTTGAGCCCGCCCACCGAGCTGGTGAGCACGATCGACCCGCCGCGACCGCCCTCGAGGATATGCGGGACACCGGCCTTCACCGATTTCCAGACGCCACTGAGGTTGACGTCGATCATGTCCTGCCAGACCGTTTCGTCGGTCTCGGCCAACGTATCGCCGCCGCTGGCGATACCGGCGTTGGCGACGATGATGTCGAGCCGGCCCAGTTTCCCGACGGCCTCGGCCAGCGAGGCCTTCAGCGCGTCGGAGTCCCGGACGTCGACTTCGGCCGTGACGACCTTGCGGCCGGTGGCCTTGACCAGTTCCTCGGTCTCGGCGAGATCGTCGGGGGTGGCCAGCGGGATCTCCACCGTATCGATCGGCTTGCAGATATCGATGGCGATGATGTCGGCGCCCTCTTCGGCCAGCCGCACCGCATGGCTGCGGCCCTGGCCGCGCGCCGCACCGGTGATGAAGGCGACCTTGCCTTCGACCCGTCCGGTCATGTCTACCTCTTTCCTCGGTCCGGCCGGGCCGGCCGGATCGTGTTATTGCTTCGGGTATTGCGAGATCTGGATCGTCAGCGCTTGGGCGTATAGGTGATGTGCAGGTCGGTCAGACCGCGCAGGATGAAGGTCGGCTCGAAGTTGAAGATCGGGTCGTCCAGGGAACCGTGCTTCTCCGGATCGACCCGGATATCGAGCATCCGGTCGAGGATCCGCTCCAGGGAGACCCGGCCCTCGACGCGGGCCAGCGGGCTGCCCGGGCAGGTGTGCACACCACGGCCGAAGGCCATGTGCTCCCGGAAGTTCGGCCGGTCCAGGTCGAATTCGTGCGGATTCTCGAAACGCCGCGGGTCCCGGTTGGCCGCACCCGGGCAGACCATCACCAGCGATCCCGCGTCCAGCGGAACCTCGCCGATCTCCACCGGCTTCTTAGCCAGCCGGAAACCGCTCTTCACCGGCGCCTGCATCCGCAGGGTCTCCTCGATGAACACCGGGATACGGCTGCGATCGGCGCGCAGCGCGTCCTGCAGGTCCGGGCGGGTGACCAGGAACTGCATGGAGCTGCCCAGCAGTTTGGCGGTGGTCTCCTGGCCGGCGCCGAAGAGGAAGGTCGCGGTGCGCACGACGTCGATGACCTCGGGCGTGGAGCCGTCGGGGTATTTCGCCTGGGCCAGCGAGGTGAGGACATCGTCCTGCGGGTTCTTGCGCCGGTCCGAGATGAGCTTGCTGAACAGGTTGTCCAGCCATTCCAGGGGATTGACCGGCACGATCTCCTTGTCGATCGAACCCACGGTCGGCCCGCCGGCCAGGTTGATGCGCAGTTCCTCGTGATACTCCTCCGGCACGCCCAGCAGGTCGGCGATCACCAGCAGGGTGAACACCTTGGCGTAGGCGCCGAGGAATTCGCATTTCCCGTCGTCGATGAACTCGTCGAGCTGTTTGTCGGCGAGCTTCCACATGAACTCCTCGTTCTCCTTCAACCGGGAGGGTACGAGCAGTTTGTTCAGCAGCGAACGGGCCGCGGTGTGATCCGGCGGGTCCATGGTGACCATATGCTCGTGCATCGGTAGCTGTTCACGGTGCGCGGCGATCTGGCCGGTGATGTCTTCACCCTCCGGGGTGAACGGCAGCGGGGGAAACGGCCCGCCGACGGCGATGCAGGAGGAGAAGGTGTCGGAGTCGCGCAGAACTTCGATGGCCTCCTCGTACCCGGTGACCGCCCAGACCCCGTAGTTGGGCTCCTGCGTCACCGGGCATTTCGCGCGCAGATGGTCGTAGTAGGGATGCGGGTCGGGTACCAGCGCGGGGTCGGTGAAGTAGTCGACCGTATCGAAATCGGTCACGGGAACCTCCTGATATCAACAGAATCGTGTTGCCAACCGTGGATCACCGGTTGATACGGCTCGTATGCCCCGCTGCCCGCACGGGGATATGCGCTGTTGCCCGCTCGGGCAGTCGCCGCCGTAGGTCGTTGTCGACGCGCACTGCCGCTCCGGAACTTCCACAGCCGCCTCCTCGCGCCGGCGCACACTCCATCCGAGGCCACGGCCGTATCGCGGGACCGATCCGGGCCGCCCCTTGCTGAGCGACCGCTCAGATGTGATGCTGAGCACATGCTTAGCATGGGCGGCGGGAGCGCGTCAACAGCCGGCGCCGCCGGGATACGATCCCGAGTGCTCCCATGACCGGCGTAGCTGCGCGGACATTGTCGAAATTCCGAAGGAGGCCGGAACATGTCATCCCCCCGTCGGCTCGGTGCGCCCGACGCCAAGAATCGCGGTGTCCTCATGGACGCCGCGGAACGGCTGATGATGGAACAGGGCTGGGCGGCCGTGACCTCGCGCCGGGTCGCCGAATACGCCGGTCTCAAACCGCAATTGGTGCACTACTACTTCCGGTCCATGGACGAGCTGTTCCTGGACATGTTCCGCCGCCGCGCCGACCAGGGCCTGGAAGCCCTGGCGCAGGTACTGAAATCCGATCGGCCCCTGCACGCGCTGTGGGAGTTCAGCACCGATACCACGGCGGCCCGGTTCACCATGGAGTTCGTCGGGCTGGCCAATCACAAACCGGCGATCCGGGCGGAGGTGGTCCGCTACTCCGAGCAGTTCCGTGCCGCCCAGACCGAGGCCCTGGCCCGGCTGCTCGAGGGCTATGGCGTGGATACCGGCCGCTTCCCCGCCGATGTGCTCTCGGTGCTGATGACCAGCGCGGCCCGGATGGTCGTCCTGGAAGAGGCCCTCGGGATGACGGCGGGCCACGCCGAGACGTTCGCGTTCGCCGAACGCGAGATCGGCTTCCTGGAGAACGGCGCGTAAGCGGCTCATTCGCGGCTCATCTTGCCCGGTTCAGCACGCGGTCGGCGGCCGCCCAGTGCGCGTCGTCGACCCAGAGTTCGGCGAAGGCCGCGACCGCCTCGGGCGGGCTCGCCCCGTCGACGACCCGCTTGATCGAACCGGCGGCGGGCGTGGCCAGGGCCCGGGCCAGCGCCCGCCACCCCGCGTCGAATTCCGCCCGCGGCAGCACCCGGTCCAGCAGGCCGGCCCGCTCGGCGGCCGCGGCGGTCAGGATCTCCCCGGTTCCCGCGAGCAGTAACGCCCGGCTGCGCCCGACCAGCCGGGACAACCGTTCCGCGCCACCCCACGCCGGCATGATCGCCAGCGACACCTGATTGAAACCGATCTTGATGTCGTCGGCGGCGATCCGGATATCCGCCGCCACCGCCACCTCGGCGCCACCCCCGAGCGCGTGCCCGTTGAGCGCGGCGAGCACCGGCCCCGGAAAACTCGCGATCTTGTCGCATACCCCGCGCATCCGGTTGGCCATTCCCGACGCCTGCTCCACGGTCCGCAGCGCGGCCAGTTCCTTGAGGTCGCCACCGGAGACGAATGCCTTGTCCCCCGCGCCGGTGATCACCAGCGCCCGCGCGCCCGCCGCCCCGTCGATCGCCTTGTCGAGCTCATCCATCGTGTCCAGGGCGATGGCGTTGCGGGCGTGCGGCCGGTTGATGGTGACGACCGCCAGACCGTCGGTCACTTCGAGCTCGATCACAACTTGTTCTCCTCGACGGAAATATGATTCTCTTACATAGAGAACCATATACTTTCCCGCCGGTCTCCGGCGGTGGGATCGGGAGTTCCATATGCCGCAGCAAGGGCGCACTGGCGACGGCTCCGACGGGCCACGCTCCGCCACCCCCACCGGGCCAGAGTCGCCCGTACCGGATCCGCCGCGTACGGGCGATGCCCCATCACCGGCCGGCTCGGCCGGTCCCGGCGCGACCGCGCGGGTCATCCCCCCGGAGCTGGCCGCCCGCTATCGCGACGCGGGGTGGTGGTCGGACGAAACCCTCGGCGAACTGCTCGCCCGCGGCCTGGCCGCGGCCCCCGAGGCGGCCTTCCGGGTACATTCCCGGATCCGGCCGTGGTCGGGCACCTTCGCCGAGGTGGAACGAATCGCGCGCCGGCTGGCCGCCGGATTGCGCCGCCGCGGTGTCGGACCGGGCGATCTCGTCGCGTTCCAGCTGCCGAACTGGATGGAAGCCGCCGCGACCTACTGGGCCGCGTCACTGCTGGGCACGACAGTCGTCCCGGTCGCGCATTTCTACGGACGCAAGGAACTCGGCTACATCCTGGGCGCGGTGACACCGAAGGTGTTCATCACCTGCGAACGGTTCGGTCACAACGAGTTCGACCCGGGCATCCGCGAGTCGGTACCGGTGGTCGGGGTGGTCGGCCGGGATTTCGACGAGCTGCTCGAACCCGAGCCGATGACCGGGCTCCTGCGCACCGATCCGGACGCACCGGCC
The DNA here is from genome assembly GCF_053589395.1 of Nocardia sp. NPDC003345. NCBI lineage: Bacteria > Bacillati > Actinomycetota > Actinomycetes > Mycobacteriales > Nocardiaceae > Nocardia > Nocardia sp. NPDC003345. Next base: position 9,582 of record NZ_JBSFRU010000152.1, on the reverse strand, counting down.
TGTATCGCCTTCACCTCCGGCACCACCCGCGCGCCGAAGGGTGTCGTGCACAGCCACAACACCCTGGGCTACGAGGTGCGTCAGCTGGCCGGAATGTATCCGCCCGACCGCGGTGACCAGCTGACCGCCGCGCCGGTGGGACATTTCATCGGCATGCTCAACGCCCTGCTCATCCCGGTTCTCGACGGCGCCCCGATCCACCTGCTCGACATCTGGGATCCCGGCCGGGTGCTCGAACTCATGGAATCCGAGAACATCTGCGTCGGCGGCGGCGTGAGCTATTTCATGACGAGCCTGCTCGACCACCCCGGCTACCGGCCGGCCCACCTGGCGCAACTGCGCTACGCCGGCCTCGGCGGAGCGGCCGTCCCGGCGGCCGTGAGCACCCGGCTCGAAAAGCTCGGTATCACCGTGTTCCGCTCCTACGGCAGCACCGAGCACCCGTCGATCACCGGATCACTGGCCACCGACGCGGCGGGCAAACGGCTGTTCACCGACGGTAATGCCCTGCCGGGTGTGGAGTTCCGGCTGAGCGAGGACGGCGAGATCATCAGCCGGGGACCCGACCTCTGCCTGGGCTATACCGATCCCGAACTCACCGCCCGCACCTTCGACGAACAGGGCTGGTATCACACCGGCGATATCGGCGTGGTGGACGACGACGGCTACCTGACCATCACCGACCGCAAATCCGACATCATCATCCGCGGCGGGGAGAACGTGAGCGCCCTCGAGGTCGAGGAGGTACTGCTCGCGCTACCCGGGGTGGCCGAGGCGGTGGCGGTGGCCGTCCCCGATACCCGTCTGGGCGAACGGACCGCCGCGGTGGTCCGCTGCCTGCCCGACCTGCCCGAACCCGATATCGACACCCTGCGCGCGCATTTCGCGCAGGCCGGACTGGCCAAGCAGAAATGGCCCGAAGAACTCCATATCGTCACCGACTTCCCGCGTACCCCCAGCGGAAAGATCCAGAAATTCGTCATCCGGCGCGAGCTGGCCGCGGCGCGCAACGAGGCCGTTGCGACCGAACCCTGATGAGAATACGATTCTCATAAATAGCCAAGGAGGATTCCATGAGCAAGATCGAGCTGCCGTACCAGCTCTTCGACGCGGACAACCATCTCTACGAGACCAAGGAAGCGCTGACCCGGCATCTGCCCGAGAAGTACAAGGGCGCCATCCAGTACGTCGAGATCAACGGCCGCACCAAGATCGCGGTACTCGGCCAGATCAGCGAGTACATCCCCAACCCCACCTTCGAGGTCGTCGCGCGCCCCGGCGCGATGGAGGATTACTTCAAGAACGGCAATCCCGAAGGCAAGAGCCGGCGCGAGATCTTCGGTAAGTCGATGAAGGCGATCGACGCCTTCCGCAATCCGGAGGCCCGGCTGCAGGTCATGGACGACCTGCAGTTGCAGCGCGCCCTGATGTTCCCCACCCTGGCCAGCCTGGTGGAAGAGCGGATGCGCCACCATCCCGAACTGATCCACGCGGTGATCGAATCGCTGAACCGCTGGATGCTCGACGACTGGGGCCAGGACGGCAGCTTCGTGCACTCCGGCCGGATCTTCACCGTGCCGGTGATCACCCTGCCGATCGTGGAGCGCGCGATCGACGAGCTGAACTGGGCCGTAGTCGAACACGGCGCCAAGGCGATCCTGGTACGCCCGGCCCCGGTCCCCGGCTACAAGGGCATGCGTTCGTTCGCGATGCCGGAGTTCGACCCGTTCTGGAAGCGCGTTCAGGAACTGGATGTGCTGGTGACCATGCACTCCTCGGACAGCGGTTACTCGCGCTTCGACGCCGAATGGGACGGCAGCGATACGGAGATGCTGCCGTTCCAGACCAACACCTTCGCCATGACCAACCAGTGGCGCCCGGTCACCGACGCCGTCGCTTCCTGGGTCTGCCACGGCGCGCTGAACCGTTTCCCGGATCTGAAGATCGCCGTGATCGAGAACGGTTCGGCCTGGCTCGAGCCCCTGTTGCAGCAGCTCTCGGATGTCTACAAGAAGGCCCCGGAGGGCTTCGGCTTCCGCGATCCCATCGAGGCCATCAAGCAGAGCCTCTACGTCAGCCCGTTCTGGGAAGAGGATCTGGAACGCCTGTCGCAGGTCATGGGCGAGGACCATGTGCTGTTCGGCTCCGACTGGCCACATCCGGAGGGTCTGGCCGAACCCGCCCGCTATATCAACGAAATCAAGGATATGCCGCAGGCGAAGCAGGCCAAGATCATGGGCGGCAACCTGGCACGGCTGCTCAAGGTATGAGTTGACGGACCATCCCATGAGTGATTGGCAGACCATCCCGCAGCTGGCGCTGTCGGCGGCCGACCGCTTCGGTGACGCCGAAGCGGTCGTCGACGGCGAACTGCGGTGGAGCTTCGCCGAACTCGGGGACCGGGTGCGCCGGGCCGCCGGAGCGTTCGCCGAGGCCGGTATCGGCAAGGGCGATCGCGCGGCGGTCTGGGCGCCCAACTCGGCGAATTGGATCGTCGCCGCCCTGGGCCTGATGACCGCGGGCGGCACCCTGGTCCCGGTGAACACCCGGTTCAAAGCGGACGAGGCCGCCGATGTGATCCGTCGCAGCGGCGCCAAGGCCCTCCTGGTGCAGAAGGGCTTCCTGGGCGGCGACTATCCGGCGCCGCCCGGAGTGCCGGTCTACGACCTCGGATCCGATTTCCTCACCTCCGGTGCGCCTTTCGAACGTGAGGTCGCGGGCACCGATATCGCCGACATCATCTACACCTCGGGCACCACCGGGCGCCCCAAGGGCGTGATGATGAACCATCTGCAGACACTGCGGCTGTACGCGGAATGGTGCGATCTGGCCGATCTGCGCCGGGGCGACCGATATCTGATGGTCAACCCGTTCTTCCACACGTTCGGATTGAAGGCCGGTATCGTGTCCTCGCTGATCCGGGGGGCCACGATGCTGCCGGTTCCGGTGTTCGACGTCGACAAGGTGCTCGAACTGGTGGAGACCGAACGGGTCACCATGCTGCCGGGCCCCCCGACGCTCTACCACTCCCTGCTGGAATACCGTGGCGCGCGCGATATCTCCTCGCTACGCGCGGCGGTGACCGGGGCCGCCGATATCCCGGTCGATCTCATCCGGCGCATCCGGGAGGATCTGCCCTTCCGGTCGATCATGACCGGGTACGGGCTCACCGAGGCCGGTACCGCCACCGCCTCGCGGCCCGGAGACACCTTCGAACAGATCGCGACCACGGCGGGCAGCGCCTGCGACGGTATCGAACTACGGATCGCCGGCGACGGCGAGGTACTGATCCGCGGTTACAGCGTGATGCAGGGCTATCTCGACGATCCGGAGGCCACCGCGGCGGCCGTGGACGCCGAGGGCTGGCTGCATACCGGCGATCTCGGCAGCCTCGACGAGGGCGGGCGGCTCAAGGTGATCGGGCGCAAGAAGGATATGTACATCGTGGGCGGATTCAACGCCTACCCCGCGGAGATCGAAGGATTCCTGCTGGAGCATCCGGCGGTCGCCCAGGCCGCGGTGATCGGGGTTCCGGACGAACGCCTCGGCCAGGTGGGCAAGGCCTTCGTGGTGAAACGCGGCGAGCTGACCGAGGCCGAACTCCTCGCCTGGAGCAAGGACCGAATGGCCGGCTACAAGGTGCCGCGGTCGGTGGCGTTCCTGGACGAACTGCCGCTCAACGCCACCGGCAAAGTGATGAAAGACCAGCTGCGCTGACCGGTGGATATCCGGCGGCCGTTCGCGCGGCCGCCGGAGTCCGGTGCGCATCACCTGCACACGCGCGGGCTCGTTCTGCCCGCTCCCCTACTCTCTCGTCCCCGATTCGGCTTACACCGTCCCGGCCGGATCTCGACCCGGGCACCCGCCACGGTGTATCGTCGAACACAAAAGAGAGTCTGATTCTCATAATTAGAGATTTTCGATCTCCTGGTCCGGGCCGAGCCCGGCGTCGACCTTGAACAGCGAGGAGTCCGGTGAATATCGACGACATGATTCTGGTGAGCATCGACGACCACGTGGTCGAACCGCAAAACATGTTCGACAACCACGCGCCGAAGAAATACGCCGAGTACGTGCCCAAGGTCGTGGTCGACGACAACGGGATCGATCGCTGGATCTACCGGGACCGGCCGACCGGCGTCACCGGCCTCAACGCCGTCGTCTCCTGGCCGCCCGAGGAATGGGGTTACGACCCCGCCGGTTACGCCGAGATGCGGCCCGCCGTCTACGACATCCACGATCGGGTGCGCGATATGGACGCCAACGGTGTCTTCGCCTCCATGTGCTTTCCCACGTTCACCGGGTTCAGCGCCGGACATCTGAGCCGCGGCGGTATGGACGAGATCACCGTCGCGATGATCTCCGCCTACAACGACTGGCATATCGAGGAATGGGCGGGCGCCTATCCGGGCCGGTTCATCCCGCTGGCGATCCTGCCGATGTGGGATCCGTTACTCGCTGTCGCCGAGATCGAACGGGTCGCCGCCAAGGGCTGCCATTCGGTCACGATGCCGGAACTGCCGCATATCGACGGCCTGCCCAGCTACCACGATATCGACTACTGGGGCCCGGTCTTCCAGGCGCTCAGCGATAACGACACCGTGATGAACCTGCACATCGGACAGGGATTCGGCGTGCTCAAACTGGCGCCCGACGCGCCCATCGACAACCTCATGGTCCTGGCCCCCAGCATTTCGCTGATCGGCACCCAGGATCTGCTGTGGGGACCGGCCATGCGCATGTTCCCGAAACTGAAGATCGCTCTGTCCGAGGGCGGCGTCGGCTGGATTCCGTTCTTCCTGGACCGCTCCGACCGGCACTACACCAACCAGCGCTGGCTGCGCCGGGATTTCGGCGGCAAAATGCCCAGCGAGGTCTTCCGTGAGCACGTGCTCGCCTGCTATGTCACCGATCCGACCTCGCTGAAATTGCGGCACGAGATCGGTATCGACAACATCGCCTGGGAATGCGACTACCCGCATTCGGATTCGCTGTGGCCGGGCGCGCCGGAATTCGTCCTGAACGAACTCGAGCAGGCGGGCGCCGACGATTCCGATATCGAGAAGATCACCTGGCAGAACGCCTGCCGCCATCTGAGCTGGGATCCGTTCGAGCATATTCCCCGCGAACAGGCGACCGTCGGCGCGCTACGCGCCCGGGCCCAGGACGTGGACCTGTCCACCACCACCCGCGCGGAGTACGCCGAGCGGTTCGCGGCCAAACACGCGAGCTGATCCGCCCGGGCGGGTCGGTGGGATTACACCCGGCCCGCCGCCGCGGTCACTCGCTACGCGCGCGGTGCACCCCGGCGCGGCACCGCGCTAACGCGACTCGGTGAGCGCGAGCAGTTCGGCGCGCGCAAGCGGAAGATCGGCCTGCGTGAGGTAGGGGGTCGAGATGGCCATGGCGAGGCCCTCGGCGGCGGCTCGGATCGCCAGCACCCGCGGCCACGGCAGTCCGTCGGCGGCGAAGGCCGCATCCCATTTCGCGCTGTCCTGTTCGTAGAGTGCGACGACCTCGTCGGCGTAGCCGAGTGTGCCGATGAGGCCGGTCGGATTGAAGATATGGGTGAGGTATTCGCTGCCACCGGTCAACGCGCGCACATAGCCGCGGGTGAACTTGCCCGGCCGGTTCTCCGACAGGTCGATATGGACGCGGACCTCTTCCCACATCCGGGCGATTCCGTGTTCGAAGACACCGAGGATCAGCGCGGGCCGGCTCGGGAAGTGGTGCATGAGACCACCTTTGGTGACTCCTGCGGCCGCGGCGATATCGGCCAGGCTCACCTTCGATCCGCGATCGTGCAGTAGGCGCTCGGCAGCGTCCAGGATCGCCCGGCGGGTGCGTTCCTTGTCGCGAGTGGCGATGGGTTCAGTGCGCGGCATACGTACCTGCCTCCGAATCACGAGGTGAGGGAATAACCCGCCATGCCACCACAGCGCTGATCGCGAGGATCACCGCCGCGACGACGGAGGTGTACTGCACGGCCACGACGAAAGCGGACCGGGCGTGGTCCACCACGACCGGATCGGCCGAGCCCACCGCCGAGGACAGTGAGCTCTGCGCGAGCGCGTTGTCGGCGGGATCGGTGCCGGCGGGCAGGTCGAGATGGGCCCGGTAGATCGCCACCTGCAACGATCCCAGCACGGCGATACCGAGGGCCCCGCCGAGTTCATAGGCTGTTTCGGCGATCGAGGACGCCGCGCCCGCGCGTTCGGTGGGCACCGCGGAGACCACGGCATCGGTCGACAACGTCATCGCGACGCCGACGCCCAGTCCCAGCAGCGCGGCGGCGACGCCGAGGCCCCAATAGCCCGGCAAGGAGGTGGCGAATCCGAGCGCCGCGATGCCGAGCGCACCCACCGCCAGGCCCAGCCCGATCGCGCGCCCGCGGCCCAGCTTCGCCGCGAGCACCCCGACGAAGACGATGACGAGCATCGACGCGAGGGTCGAGGGCAGTTCGGCCAGACCGGCCTGCAGCGGCCCGTACTCCCGCACGAGCTGCAGGTACTGGGAGAAGAAGTACAGCAGGCCCAGGAACGCGGCGATGGCCAGTCCGTTGGCGGCGACCGAACCGGCGAAGGCGGGCCGCCGGAACAGCGCGAGGTCCAGCAGCGGGTGGGTCAACAGCCGCTGCCGCCGCAAGAAGGCCCAGCCTGCCGCGAGACCGACGGCGGCGGCGAGCGGAACACTTCCGTCGAATCCACTACCGACCCAGTGTTTGACGGCGTAGACGACGGGGACGATGGCGACGATCGACAGTAGCGACGACAGCATGTCGACCGGTGCGGTGGCGTCCCCACGCGATTCGGTCAGCAGGATCGGTCCGGCGATCAGCACCAGCACCATGACCGGGACGTTGATCAGCAATACCGACCCCCACCAGAAATTCTCCAGCAGCACGCCACCGACCAGCGGGCCCACCGCGGCGCCCGCGGTCGCGCCCATCGACCAGATCGCGATCGCGGTGGTGCGCTGCCGCGCGTCGGCGAACATCGCCCGGATCAGCGACAGCGTCGACGGCATCAGGGTCGCGCCCGCGACACCCAGCAGCGCCCGCGCCGCGATCAGGGTTTCGGCGTTCGGCGCGAACGCCGCGAGTGCCGATGCGGCACCGAAGGCGGTAGCACCGATGAGCAACAGCCGTTTGCGGCCGATACGGTCGGCGAGATTGCCCATGGTGATCAGCAGACCCGCCAGCGCGAACGAGTAGATATCGCCTATCCACAGCAGCTGGGTGGCGTTCGGCTCGAGGTCGGCCGCCAGTGACGGCACCGCCAGATACAACACCGTGTTGTCGATGGCGATCAGCGATACCACGAGCACCAGCACGGCCAGTGCCGACCATTCGCGCCGACCGGCGCGCGGCGGCGCCGATATGCCCATTTCGCTCATACCGCCACACTAACATTCCATATGGACTGTAAAACCATCCACCTGGATTCTCGGTGCCGCGGCGACGGCCGTCACACCGGCCCCGCCACGTTTCGGTGCATCGCGGATTCAGTCGAAGGGAGATCCGTCGACGGCGCAGCGGGTGCCCTCCGGAGGCAGCGATCCGGTGAACAGATAGTCCCGCTTCACCCGTTCGGTGCACGTGCTCGGGACGTACATACTGCTGTGCCCGGCCCCTTCGGTCACCACCACCCGCGCCTCGGCCAGCTGGCCGGCGCCCGATTCCGCGCCGGCCAGCGGGGTCGCCGGATCGAACCTGCTGTTGAGCACCAGGATCGGTGCCGCGGTCCGCCGGTTCCACGGCCCGGTGTATCGATCGTCGTCGTGACCCTGCCAGAACGCGCAGGCCATACTGCTGAAAACGGCCACCCGCCCGAAATAGGGCACCCGCCGATCCTCCGATACCGCGGCGCGACTGTAGTTTCCGGTATCGGCCGGCACCACACTGTCGGAACACTGAATCGCGTGGTAGGCCTCGGTACGGTTGCCCGAATAGGACGAACCGGCGGCGGGTAGCGGTCCCGGGATCGTGGTGCCCGCGTCGAACAGCTGTTGCAGCAGGGCCGCCAGCTCCGGATATCCGGACGGCTGCGCAAGACCGGCGGCCGCGTTGACGATCGCCGAATAGGTCCACTCCTGGCCGCCGACCCGGATGGGTGCGAGCCGTGCCCGCTCGGCGAGCGTCGTGAATTTCAGCTTCGGATCACCGGCGGAGAACGCGCACCGCGGCCCCGCCGCGACGCAGTCGCGCACGAAGGCATCGAAGGTGGCGGCGAGGGAGTCGGCGACATTCTGCCTGGTATCCAGCGGCAGAGCCGTCCCCTGCGCGGCGTGGCCGGTCATATTGCCCTCGAAGTCCAGCGAACCGTCCAGCACCATCGCCCGCACCCGGCCGGGGAACATATTCGCGTAGTCGGCGCCGAGTTGCGTGCCGTAGGAGATGCCGTGAAAGCTGAGTTTCTCGTCGCCGACCGCGCGGCGCAGCAGTTCCAGATCCCGGGCGCTGTTACCGGTCGACGCGTGGTGCAGGATCGGCCCGGCCTGTTGCGCACAGCGCTCGGCGAACCGGCGCGACCAGTCGTAGAAGGGCGCCTCCTCCGCGGCCGTGGCGGGCATCGCCGGGGCGGAGGCGAGGAAGGCGAGTTGTTCGTCGGCGCTCGGGAAGCAGCGCGCCGGCGCGCTCCGGGCCACCGAGCGGGGATCCCAGGACACCACATCGAACCGGGCCCGCAGTTCCTCGGAGAACAACCACGGCCAGCCGGCCCGTTCCCGCAGCCGGTCCACGCCGGAAGCGCCCGGCCCCCCGAAGTTCACGAACAATGTGCCGATGCGGCGAGCGGGCTCCCGCGCCGGGAGTTTGATCACCGCCAGGCCGATCCGGTCGCCCTGCGGCCGGTGATAGTCCAGCGGCACCTCGGCCGTGGCGCACTGGAAACCGTCCGCGCAATCCGACCACTCCAGCGCCGGCGTGGCGGCGCCTTCGGCCAGTAGATCGAGATAGGGGTCGGTCCCGTCGTCCGCCGACGCCGGGCCCGGGATGCCGAGCACGCCGGCCGTAACCGCGACCACCAGCAACGCGCGCCGCATCCGGTCGAATCCGCTGGGCCCGAATCGAATTACCAAAACAGAGCCCCTCCGTGCACCGCTACGACGAACCAGACGATCTTGTCACACGTGCGGCACCGATCCCTGTGCGGAGGATGGACCGGCCGATGGGTTATCGCGATCTCACAGCACCGCTGGTTCCGCGCTGTGCGGGATCACGTAGCCCACCGGACGTCGGCGCGCCCATCGTCCCCGGTGCTCGCTCAGGCCCGCGCCCCCGCGGTGAGCCGCCAGCCGGCCGCGCGGCTGCGTTCGGACCAGAACGCGGCATAGCGTCCGTCGGCCGCGAGCAGTTCGTCGTGGGTTCCGCGCTCCACGATCGCGCCGCCGTCCAGGAAGAGGATCTGGTCGGCGTGCCGGATCGTCGGCAGCCGGTGGGCCACCACCAGGACCGTTTTGCCCTGGGTGAGTTCACGGATACCGCGGACGACCGCGGCCTCGTTCTGCGGGTCGAGGGCGCTGGTGGCCTCGTCGAGCAGGACCACGGGGGCGTTCTTGAGCAGGGCGCGGGCGATCGAGATC
>NZ_JBSFRU010000151.1:0-14342 GCF_053589395.1 Nocardia sp. NPDC003345 | reverse complement strand
GGTGCGGCGGCCGGTCCGCCGCACCACCGCTTATTCCGTTCCCTCGCCCGCCGTGATCCAGCACCATGAGGCGGTGCCGTACACACTCGCCGACCTCCTGCCGTCCGTCGCCGCGTCCTTCGGATCGGATCGCCCCGGCCCGCTGGCGCTCGCCCCCAATCGCGATGTCGTGGTCCTGCTGATCGACGGACTGGGCGCCGGACTCCTGGCCCGGCACCGGGATACCGCGCCGACCCTGGCCGCGCGGATCACCGCCACCCTCGCCGCCGGATTCCCGGCGACCACCGCGACCAGCCTCAGCAGCCTGGCCCTCGGCGCCCCCTGCGCCACCCACGGCATCATCGGCTACAGCTTCGCTCTACCCGATCCCGGCGGAATACGGCTGTTCAACGCGCTGCGCTGGCGATTCGATTCCGCGACCGGAGACGATGCCCGCGAGGACTTCCCGCCGGAAACCGCGCAGACCGGCACCAGCCTGCTCCAAGACCTCGCCGCGCGCGGCGTGGAGGTGCACTACGTCGTCCCGGAGTATCAGATTCGTTCCGGCCTGACCCGCGCCGCCTTCCGGGCCCCCGGCACCCTGCATCCGGCCGCCACGCTCGACGAAGTGCGCACCGGAATCCTCGAGGTCGCCCGGCATCCGGGAACCGGATCGCGATTCGCCTACGCCTATTTTCCCGATCTGGATTCCACCGGCCACCTGCACGGCCCCGAATCGCCCGAGGCGCTGGCGGTCCTGCGCGATATCGACGCCTTCGTGGCCGGCCTGCTCGCCGAACTACCGGATACCTGCACACTGCTGATCACCGGCGATCACGGAATGATCCACGCCGACACCGTCATCGATCTCGACGCGCGCACCGAGTTGCACCGCGATATCCGGCTGATCGCGGGTGAGGCGCGGGTGCGCCATATCTACCTCGAGCGTCCCGAGGCCGCGGCGGACGCCCTGGCCCGATGGACCGCCGGACTCGCGGGCGGCGCCCGCGTGGTGACCCGGGAACAGGCGCTGGACGAGCAGTGGTTCGGCCCGACCCCGCCCACCCCGGTGATCGCGTCCCGGATCGGCGACCTGCTGGCCGTCGCCGAGAACCGTACGGTGCTGGTACGACCGGAACACGAACCGCTGGAGTCGATGATGGTGGGTCATCACGGGGCGTGGACCGACGATGAACAGCTGGTCCCCCTCATCAGCTCGCACCAACTCTTGACCTGAACCATTATTCAGGTTTTAGCGTGACGGTATGCGAACAGAATCCACACCGGACACCGAACCCACGACCCTGCGACAGGTGTTCCCCGACCTGTGGGAGACCCGGGAGTTCGTGGTCCCCGGAGGCCCGCGCACCCACGCCTACCTCTGGACCCCGCCCACCGGCGGGAACATCCTCTTCTACTCCCCCGGCGACGACCGCGATTTCGATGCCCTGGCACAACTCGGCGGTGTCACCCGCCAGTATCTCAGCCATCAGGACGAAGCCGGTCCGATGCTGCGCGCGGTCACCGGCCGTTTCGGCAGCCGCCTGCACGCGCCCGCGCCGGAAGCCGACGCGATCGGCGCGTTCGCCCCGATCGATGTCCCGCTCGACGGCCGGGCGGTGGACGACGCGGGCATCGACGTGATCCCGACACCCGGCCATTCCCCCGGCAGCACCAGCTATCTGGTTCCCGGTCACGGCGGCCGCACCTACCTGTTCACCGGCGACACCCTGCTGCGCTACGCCGACGACGTCTGGCGCACGGGTTACATCCCGGGCTACAGCGACAAGGAGGGCCTGTACGCGGCCCTGGACATCTTCGCCGGGCTGACACCGGATGTGGTGGTGTCCAGCGCCTTCGTCGACGGAGCCGCCGGAGTGCACCGGGTCGAGCCCGGTGCCTGGCCCACCCACCTGGACCAGGCCCGGGCCGGACTGGCATAACCTCGAGCTTCCGGTCGAGCTCACGGCCGCGCGCGGGAATCCCGGTCCGGACGCGACTCCAGGATCGGCAGCGTGAAGCGTTGCAGCAGTTCGGTTTCGATCTCCGGATCGGCCGGCCACAGCAGCAGGGACAGCACCGTGCGGATGAGCCAGGCGGCGGCGACCGGATCGTCGCGCAGGCCGACGAACTCGGCGGCGATCTCCAGCAGGGCCGGCGAGGCGGCGAAGGTGGCGACGGCCCGCGCGCCGGGATCGGATTCGAGAAAGGCCATGAGCACCGGATCGGCGCGTATTTCCCGGATCGCGACGATGAGCACAGTGTGGACGCGGTCGGCGCCGGTCCGGTCGCTGACCGCCTCGTCCACGACGGCGGTGATACGGGTCGCGGCCCGCGCCATCACGGTCTCCCGCAGCCGCGTCTTACCGCCGGTGTGGCGGTAGACCGTCGCACGGGAGCAGTGCGCGCGCCGCGCCACCGCGTCGATATCGAAATGGTCGAACCCGTGCTGGGCGATCAGGTCCGCCGCCGCGGCGTAGATGTGATCGGCGGCGGTTTCGTGGCGGTCGGTACCCAGCAGCCAGTCGATTGCCATATCTCAGTATGAGACGAAACCACTCTCCGGATATCGGAAACACACAGGTTGGACCCGGTCCATGAGACATACGCACGGCCGTCGCCGATCCATTTCGTATCGACATCGGTCGCAAGCCTTGCCGGAGGGGAGCACGCTGGGCGAGCGTTGGGCTCATGCAGGATCTCGGTGACGCCGCGTCCACCGCGCCCCCGGCGCCGGTTTCCGCTTCGACCTGGGCCCGGCGCCGCACGCTGATCGTGTCCTGCCTGGCCGTATCCCTGGTGGTCGCCACCATGGCCGCGCTCTACACCGCGCTACCGGGGATCGCGGTGGACACCGGCGCCGGCCGCACCCAGGCGACCTGGATCATCGACAGCTACACCCTGGCGCTGGCCTGCTTGGTCCTGCCCGCGGGCGCCATCGGTGACCGGTACGGCCGCCGGCTGATGCTGATCATCGGGCTCATCGTGTTCTGCGCCGCCTCCGTCGTATGCCTGCTGACCCTGGACGTCGGCATGCTGATCGGCGCACGCATCGTCGCCGGTGTCGGCGCCGCGCTCGTCATGCCTTCGACGCTGTCGCTGATCACCGCCGGATTCCCACCGGACGCGGTCGGGCGCGGGATCGGGTTCTGGGCCGGGTTCGCCGGCAGCGGCGGCCTGCTGGGCCTGGTCGGCTCGGGCGCGCTGCTGCAGTGGTGGTCCTGGCAGTCGGTGTTCATCGTCCTGACCCTGAGCGCCGCCCTGCTGGCCGCCGCCGCCTTCACCCTTCCCGAATCCCGCGGTAGCGACCGGCGGCGATTCGATCTGCCGGGAACCGTCGCCATCGTCGTCGCGATCGCGACGTTCGTCGCGGCGCTGATCGAGGTCGGCGAACGGGGCTGGACCGATCCGTTCATCCTCGGCGCGCTGGTGGTCACCGCGGCCGCCGCCACAGCGTTCGTACTGGTCGAACTGCGCTCCCGCAATCCCCTGCTGGATCTGCGGCTGTTCGCGCGCCGCGGATTCGCCTGCGGTTCGGCGTCGGTCACGGTGCAGTTCTTGATCACGTTCGGACTTTTCCTGGTGGTCGTGCAGTATCTGCAACTGGTCCTCGGCTACAGCCCGCTGAAGGCGGCGGTGGCCTGTCTGCCCATGGGCGCGGCCATCGTCGCCCTGGCCGGGGTCGCGCCGCTGCTTACCGCCCGTTTCGGACTCCGGCTCCCGACCACCGCGGGCCTGATACTGATCGGTGTGGCGCTGCTGCTCATGAGCCGCCAGACGCTGGACTCCGGTTATCCGAACCTGCTGGTGGCACTGTCGGTCTTGAGTATCGGACTGGGCCTGGCGGCCGCCCCGGCAACCATCGCGATCATGAGCGATACACCCGCCGAGAAGCACGGTGTCGCCGCCGCGGTCAACGACGCCACCCGCGAAATAGGCGCGGCGATCGGAATCGCGATCGCCGGAACCGTCCTCGGCTCCGGTTACCGGACCACCATCGCCCCCGTCCTGCCCCAACTCCCCGAACCGGCCCGCGAACCGGTGGCCGATTCGCTCGCCGCCACCCTCGAACTCGCCGAACGCGCCGGACCGCAGGCCCAGCCGCTGGTCGACCTCGCGCGGGCGGGTTTCGTCGAGGGTATGCAGCATACGACCCTCGTCATGGCCGCGATCAGCTTCGCCGGCGCGGTGGCTCTGGGCATCTGGGCGCCCGGCCGGCCCCGCGAATCCGAGCGCGCTTGAACGCCGGCGCGGCGCGACCGGCGGGTATCGCCGGCCGCACCGCGTCACGTGCGACGGATCAGCGAATCACCGTCACACTGACCCCGGGCGGTGCGGCCACCGGCTCGTCGATGATCACCCGCAGGGTGGAACCCGGAGCGGTCGCGGCCCGTTCCGCGAATTCGGCGATGCTCGCCCCGAGGCGCTGTTTGGCCTCCGGCGTGAAGTTCGGCGGCAGCGCGCCCAGCACCGGCCCGAGGTTCAGGCCGGTGATCGCCCGCGCCTCGGCATCGGTGAGGTCCACCGTGACCGCTTTCGGCGACGGGGTCACCTCCAGTGCCGAAGCCGTACCGCTACCGAAAACGAGGCAGCCGAGCGGGGCAGCGAGGGCGATCAACGGGGTGAGAGGTCTCACGGAATTCATCTCCTGACTTCGTGGGATCAGTTTCTTCACTGGATGATCGGCGCCGGTACGGCCGGCGCCGGCGGCGCCGAGGACTCGGGACGCCGTTTCTCGGACACGGGTCGGCCGTGTCGAGAGTTCGAGATGTTCCGGGGTCGAGGGGCTCCTCATCCGCCCACGGGAAATCCACCGGGGCGGGACCGCGCGCAGAACAATCCGGGTTCGGCGGCGTAGCAGAGGTCGCCGTGCACCGCGTACGCGCGGAGGATGCCGGAACTCACCGGAACCGGGAGATAGCCGGCGGCCGGGGCGGACGTTCCCGCTCCCGCCGCCGACCCGTCAGCGACGGGAGACGCAGAGGCGCAGTAACAACACCGATCCGGTGGCGGCGGCGCGGTAGCCGATGAGAGGCGGGCGAGGGCGCCGGTGCGCGGAGCCCGCCGCGCCCAGCAACAGGGCGGCCAGGAGCAGCGCCGCGACCCACAGGTGATCCGTTCGCGGGCGGACCGCCGGTGCGCGCAGGCACGCGTACGGACAGTGCACTCCGTGCCCGTCCGATTCCCGCGGATCGAACGGCGTCACCGTCACCGCATCACCCGTTGGCGTGGGCAGAGCGACCGGCGAAACCTGCTGAACGTGAATCGATTCGGATCCGGAACTGTCACGGACCTCGAGTGTCAGCACGACCGCGGCGAGCACAAGCAGCAACACCTGTACCAGGCTCGGCCGCCGCGCCATACGAGTCACAGCCGCCGATACTAGGCGACGCCCGGAACATCCGGACATTCACCCCATTACCGGCACTGGGAACGAATCCGGCTCTGCCCCAATGAGACCCGGTCAGCGGCGGTCCGCCCGGGCGGGTGGCTGCGCGGGCCCGGCGGGAGCGCAGCTCGCGACCAGCCCCGCCACGGCACCGCGCAGCCGGCGCCGGATCTCCTCCTCGGCGCGGACGGTGAGTACGAGATGGTGGAACATGCCGACCAGCGCCAGCGCCAGCCACTCGGGGTCCGCCGCGGCGCCGATCCGTCCGAGCCGCTGTTCGGCGGCGAGATAGCCGGCCGCCGCCACCTCGATCGCCTCCAGCCCCGCCGTTTTGGCACCGAGGACCGCGTGGACCCGTTCGACGAGGTCCGGCCGCGCGACGAGAAGCCGGACGAACACCCACACCCGCGACGGCGGCGTCGAGAGGACCGCGTCGCACAGATTCGCCGCGATATCCCCGGTACCGGCCCGCTCGGGAAGCCCGGTCGCTCCCGCCGCGATGAGAAAGGCGCGGTCCACGGCGTAGTCGGCCAGGAAGTGCCCGAGATCGGCGAAATGCGCATAGAGCAGCCCGGTGGCGACTCCGGCCTCCGCCGTGACCGCACGACCGCTGAGCCGGCCCGGCCCCTCGCGGACGATCACGCGTTCGGCGGCAGCGAACAGTTGCTGCCGGACTTCCGGTATGGCGACACCTCTGGGCACCCCTCCGAGTCTACGGAACTTGCCGCCAATATGAGCGTGTGCTCATACTGGAGTTTGAGCGATTGCTCATACTTGCCCGGACCAAGGAGCGGACAGTGACGAACGACCGGACCCCCACCAGCACACCGGCACGAAAGGCGGTGGTGGCGGGCGCCGGGATCGCCGGCCTGGCCACCGCCCTGCGCCTGCACCGGTCGGGCTGGCAGGTACTCGTGGTGGAGCGATCCCCGGTCCGCCGGACAGGCGGCTACATGGTGAATCTGCTCGGCCGCGGCTACGACGCCGCCGACGAACTCGGCCTGCTACCCGATCTGCGCGACCGCGATCTGGGCCTGTTCACCTCGATCCTCGTCACGGCCGACGGCCGGCGGAAGTTCGCCGTCCCGGCGGCCTTCGCCCAGGCGGCACTGGGCCCCCGCGCGCTCACCGTATTCCGGGGCGATCTGGAATCCGTGCTGTACGCGGCGGCGCGCGAGGTCGCCGATATCCGGTTCGGTACCACAGTGCGGGCGGTGGAACAGGACAGCGCCGAGGTGCGAATCGAGTTGAGCGACGGCACTTCCGAACGCGCGGACCTGCTGGTCGGCGCCGACGGTGTGCACTCCGGAGTGCGCGACGCCGTCTTCGGACCCGAATCCCGATTCCGGGTCGATCTCCGGCACATGGTCGGAGCCTTCCCATTGACCCGGGTACCGCGGGAGATTCCGGAGAATTCGGGCACCACGTTCATCGGACCCCGGCGCACCGCGGCCGTGATCAACCTCGGGCCGGGACGGTCCTCGGCCTTCTTCACCTACCGGGCCGCCGACCCCGCGGCCGAAATTGCCGCCGGACCGGTATCCGCCCTCACCGCAGCCTTCGGCGATGTGGGAGGCGGCGTGCCCGACGCCCTCGGCCGGCTGGCACAGGCTCCGGAGGCGGCCTACTTCGATTCGGTGAGCCAGGTGGTCGCGGACTCGTGGAGCCGGGGCCGGGTGGTACTACTGGGCGATGCGGCCTGGTGCGTCTCGCTGTTCGCCGGTCACGGCGCGGCCCTGGCCCTGGCCGGAGCCGGGGAACTCGGCACCGCGCTGGACGAGCACGCCGGCGATATCCCGGCGGCGCTCACGCACTGGGAGGCACGATTGCGGCCCGAGACCGCCAAGCGGCAGGCACTGGCCAGGCGCGGTATGAGCCAGTACGCCCCGCCCACCCGGGCGCATATCCGGGCCCGGGATCTGATGATGCGCGCGATCACCCTCCCGGTAATACGCGGCCTGGCCGAACGATCGCTGCAGCGCGCGAACCGGTAATGGATAAGAAACACCGGTGAAATTTTGTCTCGATAGTTTCCGGACGCTCGACCAGCTGATTCCGGAGGTACCCATGACCGATTTCCTCGCCCGCGACGCCGCCGAAACTCTCACGCGCGGCCTGGGCCGGCGCGGGTTCCTCCGGGCGGCGGCCGCGGTGGGCGCCGTCGGCGCGGCGGCGACCGCGACCGCCTGTTCCACCGGAAGCGGCGCCACCAACCCTGTTTCGACCTCCTCACCCGCCGTACCGTTCAGCGGCGGCGTCCCGATCCTGCAGCCCGGCCAGGGCGATATCCCCGGCGACCACTATCTGCGCTCGGAAGTGGATCAGGTGCTGTGGGGTTATGTGCCCAACGTCCACAGCAAAGAAGTGCTGCGGATGAAATCCGGTGAGACGGTCACGATCGACGCGGTCTCGCACGAGGGCATCCTCGAGGATCAGGGCCGCGACCCCGTCGAGTATTTCGGAGCGAAGGGCGTGGCGAAAGGCGATGTGCTCGCGGACGCCGTCGCGATCGCCGAAGGCTACGACCGCACGCCCCGGGATTTCGACAAGGACGGCCCGCATATCGTCACCGGACCGGTGTTCGTCGAAGGCGCGCGCCCGGGTGATGTGCTCAAGATCGAAACCCTCGCCGCCGTCCCGCGGGTGCCCTACGGCGTCGTATCGAGCCGGCACGGTAAAGGCGCGCTGGCCCGGACCGCGAACGGCGAGGCCCCGGCCGGTATCTCACTGGAGGAGGTGATGCCGCCGGTGGCCACGGATCGGCGCCCCACCGGCGACCCGCGCGACTACGGCAATGTCTCCACCTTCACCGCCATCGAAGAAGGCCTGGGCGTCATGCCCTTCGGTGACGCCAAGGTGCGGTTCCCGCTGCGCCCGTTCATGGGCATGATGGGCGTGGCCTTCTCGCCCGATACCGACCCGAAAGCCGCGTCGGCCAATTCGATCCCCCCGACCCGCGGCGGCGGCAATATCGATATCCGGCTCCTGGGCGCCGGATCGGCCTTCTACCTGCCGGTTTTCGCCGAGGGCGCCCTGTTCTACGTCGGCGACCCCCATATGGCGATGGGCGACGGCGAAGCCGCGCTCACCGCGATGGAAGGGTCGCTGCGCGGTACGTTCCGGCTCACCGTCTGCAAACCGGGTTCCGGTGACGCACCCGAGATCGCGTACAAGTACCCGTTCGGTGAGACCGAGGAATCGTGGATCCCGATCGGCCTGTCCGATCCCGACGGATCACAGCACGGCCAGTCCAGCGATCTGAACGTGGCCATGCGCCGCGCCGTGGTCAACGCCCTCGATTTCCTGGAGCAGGAGAAGGGCATGGACCGGGCGACCGCGTACGCGTATCTCTCGGCGGCGGCCGATTTCACCGTTTCCCAGGTCGTGGACCGCACCGTCGGCGTCCACGGCCAGATCTACAAATCCCACTTCGCCTGACCGGTGCCCGGCCGCGGAGTTCCTCCGCGGCCGGACAGGACAGACCCGCACCCCGCAAACCGGCGCCGACCCGTGTGTTCCACTCACCCTCTATACATGCATACCGAATGTATGTAACTATCGTTAGACCGACAGAGGGAGGAACAATGTCCGACCACAACCAACCCCGGCGCGGCGCCGTCGCCCATCTGAGCGGCGCGAATATCCGATACCGCGAAACCGGCGAAGGACCGCCGGTCGTCTTCGTCCACGGACTACTCGTCAACTCCGACCTGTGGCGGCATACCGTGCCACCGATCGCCGCGGCCGGATACCGCTGCCTCACCCCGGATTGGCCGCTCGGCTCCCATTCGATCCCGGCCCCCGGCGCCGATCTCACCCCCACCGGCCTCGCGGACCTGATCGCCGAATTCCTCGATCACCTCGACCTCACCGATGTCACGGTCGTCGCCAACGACACCGGCGGCGCCATCACCCAGATCCTGCTGACCCGCCGGCCGGAACGCATCGGCCGCGCGGTCCTCGCGGCGGTGGACTCCTACGAGAGCTTCCTGCCGCAGCCGTTCACCCTGCTACCGCAGGTCGCACGGGTACCGGGAGGGATACGGGTGATGACCGAACTGCTGCGGCCGCGGTCCCTGCACCGCCTCCCCTTCGTATTCGGCAGGCTGACCAAACGCCCGATCCCGCGCGAGACGATCGACTCCTATCTGCGCCCCGCCATAGAGTCGGCGGCGATCCGGGCCGACCTGCGGCGCTTCCTGCGCCACGCGCACCGCGGCTACACGCTGGACGCCGCTACCCGATTCGGTTCGGTCGGCGTGCCGGTACTCGTCGTCTGGGCCCGGGAGGACAAACTGTTCCCGGCGTCCTTCGCCGAACGTCTGGTCCGCGACCTCCCGCACGCCACCCTGGAACTCGTCGACGACTCCTACACCCTGATCCCCGAAGACCGGCCCGAGTTGCTCGCCGAACGAATCCTGGAGTTCACTCGGCTGCATGCCACGCCGTAGCCAGGAGGACCGCTCCCGCACCACCCGGACCACGCTCGAGGAAACCGGCCGCCGCCTGTTCGCCGAGCGTGGGTTCGCGGGCACCTCCGCGGAACAATTGGTGTCCGAGGCCGGGGTCACGCGGGGCGCCCTGCAACACCACTACGGCGATAAGCGCGGACTTTTCCTCGCGGTCCTGGAACAGCTGGAAGTCGAGATCACCGCGGAAATAGCGCAGTCCCTGCGGGCGGCGCCCGCCGACGACATCCTCGTCGCGATGGCGTCCGGCCTGAACACCTTCCTCGGGATCTGCGAGCGACCGGAGTTCATCCGGATCGCGTTGTTCGACGCACCGGCGGTCCTGGGCTGGCCGGCCTGGCGCGAACTCGAAGCCCGCCACGGCCTCGGCCTGATCACCACCGAACTGGAACGCGCCCGCGAGTCCGGCCTGATCACCGCCGATGCCGTACCGGTCCTGGCCCAGCTCCTGCTGAGCGCCGTCTCCGAGGCGGGCCTCATCGTCGCCCACGCCGAGGACAAGGAAACCGCCCGCGCCCAAACCCAGCAATCACTGCTACTTCTGGTCAGCGGGCTGCTTCGCACCTGAAACAACATTGCGAGCGCAGCCGTCGGCCGCGAAAGTGGTCCCATGCCCAGCTTCGCCGATTTCGACCGCCGCCACTACCGAACCGTCGATGTCGCAACCGGCTACGACGGTTGGGCGCCCACCTACGAGCAGACCGTCCTCGACCACATGGACCTGGCACTCCTGAACCGGCTGCGGCGGCCGAGCTGGACCGGAATCCGGCGGGCCGCCGATCTCGGCTGCGGCACCGGCCGTACCGCGGCCTGGCTCCGGCAGTACAGCGATGCCCCGATCGACGGAATCGATCTCAGCGAAGGGATGCTCGCCCGCGCCCGGGAACGGAACGTGCACGACACCGTGACGCGCGGCGATGTCCGCACGACCGGATTACCCACGGGGTCCTACGATCTCGTCATCTCCTCGCTGATCGACGAGCATCTCCCCGATCTGGCACCGTTCTACACCGAGGCCCGCCGCCTGATCGCCCCTGGCGGAATCTTCGTACTGGTCAGCTACCACCCGCAGTTCATGATGGTCACCGGTATGCCCACCCATTACACCGGCGACGACGGTGAACCACTCGCGATCTCCACTCACCTGCACACCCTCGGCGACCATGTGACCGCCGGGGTCGCGGCCGGATGGCAGCTCGCCGAACTCACCGAATCCTCGATAGACGACACCTGGATCGCCGCCAAACCCACCTGGGTCGCGCTCCGGGGACACCCGTTCACCATGGCCTCGGTCTGGGTGTAGCTCCACCGCCGGCCATCGGCTACGGCACTCGGCGGCGAGGCACCGGCCGCTCGGGAGGCGATATGCGCGTATCACCCACGGGACTTGCCAGACGACGTTCCAAGGCGGTGAACGCGGCGATCACCTCGGGGCACTCGAAGGCCCGGTTACGGCGGCCGACGGTGAGCTGCCGCAGAACTCCGGACTCGGCCAACCGCGCGATAGCGGTATTGGCGGCAGGAAAACTGCGCCCGGTGAGCGACGCTGCCGTGGAAACGGTGAGTATCGGCGCGCCCACCAACTTCTTCAGCAGCAGATCGAGCGTCGAGGCGGTTCGCACCGTGCCGAGCCGCGTACGCCATCCGGCTTCCAGCTCGACCGCCCTTTCCTCGAAGGAAGTTGCGTCCGCTGCCGCACGAGCGCACGCGGCCGCGAAGCGCGCCACCCAGATATTCAGGCCCTCCAGCGCCTGCTCCGAGTCCGCGCGACCGGTGTAGCGGAAGCGCTCGAGACCATCGATATAGCTGTCGCTCCAGGTGGCGAGTATCAACGACACCGGTGCCACCACTCGCTGGGCCAGACCTCGACGGCGCAGCACGAGATGAATCAGCGCTCTGCCGGTTCTGCCGTTGCCGTCGACGAATGGATGAATCGTTTCGAACTGGGCGTGCGCAACCGCGGCCTGCACGACGGCAGGTAGATCGTCACGGTTGCTGAACTCGATCAGATCGCGCATCAATTCGGAGACCTGGCCCGGAGGCGGCGGAACGAACTCCGCCGCACACGGGTTGAACGAGCTGCCACCGATCCAGTTCTGGACATCTCGTAATTGCCCGCCGTGATGGGACAGCCGGGTCCCGGCGAGCAACCGGCGGTGAATTTCGAGCAGCACTTCGCCGGTGATCGCCTCGCCGATACCGATTGCACTGGTAGCGACGGCCATGGCATCGATGTTCGCCAGAACTTCGGCTGCGGTCACATCGGCGATCTCGCCTTCGAGTTCTCGCGCCGCTTCGGCACGCAGCAGCCGTCGAGCCCCGATTTCCAAACCCTCGATACGCGACGAGGCGATGGCTTCCGCGCGCAGCAGCAGACGAGACAGCGCCTCGGTCTCGACAAGAGCTTTCGCTTTCCTGTCGAGACCCGATATCGCCACTTCCGCGTCGACCACGTCGGCGGCGGTGTCCTTGGTCAGCACTATCGGCCTGGTATTCACCGGGTCGGGCAGATACGCGCGATAGTTCCCCGAAGCCCGGTCTCGCCTGGAGAGACCGCCTCCGTCGGGGTCACCGATCCAGCGCAGCTGCACAAACTCGGCCATCGAACCTCCTTATTGAAGGTTAACCCATAATCTTTAATAAGGAGCATCACTATGTCCGATCGGGAATTCACGATCAGGGAACTCGAGCGTGCTTTCACGATCAGAACGGTGTTGGAAGCACCAGAAGGACCCGAGCCGTGGCTCGGGTCCTTCTGTCGTATGAACTACCCGCCGGGCCGTGGCCCGCCGGGCTCAGCTCACCAGGAGCTCTTGTGCACGCCCGGCAGCTCGCCGCGGTGCGCCATCTCGCGCAGGCACACACGGCACAGACCGAACTTGCGGTACACCGCGTGCGGCCGGCCGCAGCGCTGGCAGCGGGTGTAGGCGCGCACAGCGAACTTCGGCTTGCGGTTGGCCTTGTTGACCAGTGCTTTCTTGGCCATGTCTCAGTTCTCCTTGAACGGGAAGCCGAGGTGCTTCAGCAGGGCACGGCCTTCTTCGTTGTTGGTCGCGGTGGTGACAACGGTGATGTCCATACCACGCGGGCGATCGATCTTGTCCACATCGATCTCGTGGAACATCGACTGCTCGCTCAGACCGAACGTGTAGTTGCCGTTGCCGTCGAACTGCTTGGGCGACAGACCACGGAAGTCACGGATACGGGGCAGGGCGATCGAGACCAGGCGGTCCAGAAACTCCCACATCCGGTCACCGCGCAGGGTGACCTTCGCGCCGATCGGCATACCCTCACGCAGCTTGAACTGCGCGATGGACTTGGTGGCCTTGCGGATCTGCGGCTTCTGACCGGTGATCAGGGCCAGATCGTCGACCGCGCCGTTGATCAGCTTCGCGTCACGGGCGGCGTCGCCGACACCCATGTTCACCACGACCTTGACCACGCCGGGGATCTGCATGACGTTCGGGTAGTTGAACTCGCTGTTCAGCGCATCCTTGATCTCGGCACGGTAGCGCTGCTTGAGCCGGGGCTGCACTTTCTCGGAGGTGGTCATATCAGATGTCCTTCCCGTTCTTACGGGAGATCCGAACCCGCTTGCCGGTTTCTTCGTCGGTGCGGTAGCCGATCCGGGTCGGGTTACCGTCCGAGTCGACGACCATCACGTTGGACACGTGGATGGGCGCTTCCTGGGTCACGATGCCGCCCGAGGAGGCGCCACGCAGGTTCGCGGAGTTCGCGACGTGCTTCTTGATCCGGTTCACGCCCTCGACCAGGATCCGGTTGTCCTTCGGGAAGGCCTGGATGACCTTGCCCTTGGCACCCTTGTCCTTGCCCGAGACGACGAGCACGGTATCGCCCTTGTGCACCTTCATGTCAGAGCACCTCCGGGGCCAGCGAAACGATCTTCATGAACTTCTTGTCGCGCAGCTCGCGCCCGACCGGGCCGAAGATGCGGGTGCCGCGCGGGTCGTTGTCCGCCTTGATGAGCACGGCGGCGTTCTCGTCGAAACGGATGTAGGAACCATCCGGACGGCGCCGTTCCTTGGTGGTGCGCACCACGACGGCCTTCACGACGTCACCCCGTTTGACGTTGCCGCCCGGGATGGCGTCTTTCACGGTGGCGACGATGACGTCGCCGATACCGGCATAGCGGCGCGACGAACCACCGAGAACGCGGATGCAGAGAATCTCCTTGGCACCCGTGTTGTCGGCGACGCGCAGCCGCGACTCCTGCTGAATCACTTCAGCCTCCTCGACCTGGACGAAAAGCACGCCGGATTGCCGACCCGACGGGCATGGTCTGTCGCCACCCGAACGCGCGCCTACCAGCGGTTCTTCTACGATCTAGACGATCAACCACCGGGGGTTCGCGGCCGAATCGCGGGCACCGGGCCCGCAGGCAACCGGTCAAGGATAGCGAATCCCCAGCTCGGAGAGAAATCTGGGGAGGGGGCTGTGATTTTGGAGCGGCTCCGCCGCTCGAGGGTGGGGCCCCGGGGGCCCGG
>NZ_JBSFRU010000150.1:0-14394 GCF_053589395.1 Nocardia sp. NPDC003345 | reverse complement strand
GGACCGAGGTCAGATGGGCGCCCGACAGCGCCCGGTAGCGGGCGACGAGGCTGTTGTCGACGGTGCCGTCGAGCATCGACCGCAACCGCAGGACGCCGGACCAGTTCTCGGCGGTGACCGTGACGGCGAGGGCGGCCAGCGGCGGCCGGTGCATGGCGACGAAGCGGCGCTGCTCCACCCGGGTGATGCGGCCCGCTCCATCGCGGAACCGGAACACGCGGCGCAGTTCCGCACGACGGATATCGAGGTGCTGCCGGTATTCCAGCAGGTCGGCGGTATCGACATCGAACCACTCACCGTCGCCGACGCGGAAGGTCACCGGCAACCAGTCGGGCAGGTTGACCAGGCTTTCGTTCTCGACGTGCTGCCCGCGAACCACATCCTCGAGGCGGTTGTACACACCGGCCGCGTAAGTGCCCGGATAGTGGTACTCGCCCGCGCTGCACTCCGGTGCCGCGCCCCGGGTCGCGAAATAGCCGTTGCCGAGCGTGCACAGGGCCTCACGCAACGTCTCCCGTTCCGGTTCGTACCCCTCGTAACCGAGAATCCACTCTTCCGACCGGGCTCGCCCGGTCCGCGCACCGAGGAGCCGCTCCAGCCGGACGAGCAGGTCGCGCACCCGTCGCGGGCCCGCGACCGAGAACCGGGCGGCGGTGTATCGGTCGCAATTCTCCGGATCACGGACCACCACGGCGATGCCCTCGTGACCGACCGCGTCGAACGCGTCCTCGTCGGTCACGTCGTCGCCGATATAGATCGCATCCGACGGCCCGTCGATGTGGCCGAGAATCCAGCGCAGGGCATGGCCTTTGTCCCAGTCCACATCGGGGCGCACTTCGATCACCTTGCGCCCCGCGGTGACCCGCAATCCCGCCGCGCGGCCGTAGTCGCGCACGGCGGCGACCACCGTCGCGGCATCCTCGCCGGCCGCGTTCCGGAAGTGCACCGCCACCGCGAAACGTTTGTGCTCGACAGCGACGCCCGCGATCCCACCCAGCCGCGACCGCAGATCGGTGGCCGCGCGCGACAGCGCCGCTTCGACACCCGGGACCACCTCGGGCACCGTGCGGGAACCGCCGGGCGCCATCAGCTCGAATCCGTGGCTGCCCGCGAGCCGGATTCCGGGGAGGGGTAGGCGCGCCCGCAGATCGTCGAGACCGCGCCCGCTGATCACCGCCACCGGACAGTGCGCGGCGAGTTCGGTCAGTGCCGCGGCTGCACCGTCCACCGGCTCGGCGGCGGCCGGGTCGGCAACGATCTCCGACAGCGTCCCGTCGAAATCCACGACGACGGCGAGAGTCCCGGAATCCAGCAGATCACCGACCTGCGGCCAGAATTCGAAGATATCCGGCACCTCGCCGACCCGCCGAAACCCACCGAGGACCTCGATCCCGGCCGCGTCCTCGACCACCGCATCGGCGCCCGCCGCCGGTAACCGATCCACGGCGCCCGTACGGTCGATGCCGATCACGAGAGCGAATCCCCCTCGCCGTCCGGCCGCCACCCCCGCTTCGGCGTCCTCGACGACCACCGTCCGATCCACAGTTGTTCCCAGCCTGGCCGCCGCCTCTCGCAGCACCGCCGGATCGGGTTTGCCCGGCAGCCCCAGTTCGTCGGCGTCCACCCCGTCCACCCGGACCTCGAACAGATGCCCGACTCCCGCTGCCGCGAGTATCCGCGCGCAGTGCCGGCTCGCGGAGAACACGCCGGTTCGCACGCCCTCACCGCGTAGCCGCCGCACCAGGGCCACGGTCGAATCGAATGCCGCGACACCGTCGTGGGCCAGCCGCCGCAGGAAGAGTTCGTCCTTGCGGTTACCCAGGCCGCACACGGTTTCCGTCGACGCCGGGTCACGAGGGTCGCCGCACGGCAGCCGAAGCCCCCGAGCGGCGAGAAAGTCGGCTACCCCCTGGTACCGGGGTTTGCCGTCGACGTACTTCAGATAGTCGGCCGCTGTGAACGGCGATCTGTCCTGCCCCGGGCCGGCCGGCCGCGCGGCCAGGAAGGCGTCGAACAGTTCGGTCCACGCCGCCGCGTGCAGCGCGGCGCTGTCGGTCACCACGCCGTCCATATCGAAGATCACCGCATCGTGGCGGCGGGTATCGATTCGCGGCGTGCCCGTATGGTCGGCCACCATCTCAGTGTGAACGGATCGTGCCGCATCGGGCAGGGGCCGAAGGTCCGTACTTTCGGCGCCGGACCATCCCGGTAGCCCAGCGGTTCGCGACTGCGGCCGTCGAACCGCGGTTGCCGGTGTCTCCGGCTCAGGGCACCAGCACCGCCGCTCCGTCGAACCGGCCGTGGGCGAGGTCGCAGAGCGCGCGGTCGGCGTGATCCAGCGGGTACCGATGGGTCCGCACCCGCAGCCGGTGCTCACCGGCGAAGGTCAGGAATGCCCGGGCGTCGGCCCGCGTATTGGCGGTGACGCTGCGGATCTGCTTTTCCCGGAAGAGGTGCCGCTGATAATTCAGCGGCGGTACATCCGTGAGATGGATACCGGCCAGCGCCAAGGTCCCACCGGCCGCGAGCGCTTCGGCCGCGGGCGGTACCAGTTCTCCGGCCGGGGCGAACAGGATGGCGGAGTCCAGGGGCTCCGGGGGCGGGTCGGCGGCGTGCTGGACCG
The DNA here is from genome assembly GCF_053589395.1 of Nocardia sp. NPDC003345. Classification (NCBI taxonomy): domain Bacteria; kingdom Bacillati; phylum Actinomycetota; class Actinomycetes; order Mycobacteriales; family Nocardiaceae; genus Nocardia; species Nocardia sp. NPDC003345. Next base: position 11,771 of record NZ_JBSFRU010000150.1, on the reverse strand, counting down.
AGGTGGCGCCGAGATCCAGCGCCAGTTCGCGGGCGGCCGCGCCCCGCGTCATGACATGGACCCGGGCGCCGCGGGCCAGCGCGACCTGGGTGGTGAGATGGGCGCTGCCGCCGAATCCGTAGATGCCGAGCACGCCCCCGTCCGGGAGTGCCGCCCTGGTCAGTGCCCGGTAGCCGATGATGCCCGCGCACAGCAGCGGCGCCAGCTCCCGATCGCCGTATCCGGCAGGCAGCGGGAGCGCGAAATCCGCCGGTACGGTGACATATTCGGCGTAACCGCCGTCGGCGTCCCACCCGGTGTACCGCGACTCGGGGCAGAGATTCTCCGCGCCGCGCCGGCAGAACCGGCACACCCCGCAGGTATGACGCAACCATGGGATTCCGATGCGGTCACCCACCGCGAACTCCGTACCGCTCGCCCGTCCGGTGCCGGTGACCTCGGCCACGACCTCATGGCCCGGAACCACATGCGGATGGTGCACGGGCAGGTCACCCTCTACTACGTGCAGGTCGGTCCGGCAGACCCCGCAGGCCAGGACCCGCGCCGACAGTTCACCGGGCCCGGGGCCCGGCAGCGGTTCCCGCTGCTCGGAGATCGGGCCGCTGTCGACGCTGCCGGGCTCCCGCACCCGCCACGCCCGCATGGTCGGTGGGAGCGCGGCCGACCGCGTGTTCATACCGCGACCTCCTCGATCAGCCGGGTACCGGATACGAGAGTGGGTTCGATACCGATCACCACGCCGGATTCCGGGTCATCCCACGGTCCCAGCCGGCGCGCGTACTCTTCGGCGGTTTCGGGAGCATCGATCACCCGGGCCGGTCCGGTGACCAGCACCGACCACCCGGCCCGCCGGACGGGGTCGATATCGTCGGCGTAATAGGCGACGATCACCGACCGGCCGCGCGGGGCCGGTAGCAGCCCGGCGAAGGGCCGTGTCCACACCACGATCTTGCCGTTCTCCCCGATCAGATGGTTCACCGGGCGCACCGCGGGAAGCGCGTCGTGAGTGAACACGATCCGGCCGAAGGGAGCGGAAGCCAGCAGCCGCAACGCCTCGGCACGCTCGATACCCACCGCACGGCGCGGCCCCGCGCCGTAACTCGTGGGCAGCTCTGACCCGGTCATCACCTCTCACCGCTTTTCCCTGGTAGTACTCACACCAGATCACCACCGGGGGCCGAGGGGGGACAGGGCCGAACGCACTCGGCAGCCGCTCACCAAGTACCTTCGTCCACCTGCCATCCGGAACGGTGGTGGCAGGCATCCGGCCGGAGACTCCCGTCCGGAGGAGCGCGACCGTCCCCGATCGGGACCAGATCCCGAGTGGGGTACCCGGACGGCATCCGGACGTGGATGCCCACGCACTTGATGCGTCGGAAATCTCGGCGCCTGGTACCTCTGGTCTCGGATACTCGCTCCTGACCTGGTCCGATGGGTGGCGCGCGGCCGCGGGCGGTGGAAGAATACGGCTCATGGAACGCCAGGTGTCCGCGAGGCGTGGTCGGCCACCGGTAACCGAAACGCTCTCGCAGTTGCGGCTGCACGAACTACTCGACGAGGTCCAGGAACGCATCGCCCAGATCGTCGATGTGCGTGACCGGATGGACCGGCTGATGGAAGCCATGCTGTCCATCACCGCGGGCCTGGACCTGGACGACACCCTCACCTCGATCGTGCACACCGCCATCGAGCTGGTCGATGCCGGCTACGGCGCCCTCGGTGTACGCGGTACCGACGGCAGGAGCGACCAGCTGGCCGAGTTCGTCTACGAGGGGATCGACGACCCGACCCGGGTGCTGATCGGTGATCTTCCGCGCGGCCACGGGGTGCTGGGAGTGCTCATCCAGGAGCCGAAACCCATCCGGCTGGCGAATATCGCCGATCACCCGGCGTCGGTCGGGTTCCCGGCCCATCATCCGCCGATGCACAGTTTCCTCGGTGTTCCGGTGAAGGTCCGCGAGGAGGTGTTCGGCAACCTTTACCTCACCGAGAAGATAGGTGCCGAGGAATTCACCGAGGACGACGAGGTGGTGGTGCAGGCGCTGGCGGCGGCCGCCGGTATCGCCATCGAGAACGCTCGCCTCTACGAACAGACCCGCGTGCGCCAGCGCGGCCTGGAAGCGACCCGGGACGTGGCCACCGAACTCCTGGCCGGCGGTGAACCACAGGAGGTCCTCGACCTCGTCACCGACCGCGCCCGCACGCTGACCGAGGCCGTCAGCACCTTTGTGGCCCTGCCCGACGATCCCGACCTGCCCGAGGACGAGGTCCGCGAACTCACGATCGTCTCCGTCTCCGGTGACCGGGCGGACGAACTACGCGGACAAAGGCTGCCGCTACGCGGTTCCCATTCCGGCCGCGCGTTCCGGCAGGGCCACACCATCACCGTCGACCAGCTCGCCACCGATGTACTGCCGGGGCTCAGGGGCGAGTACGGGCCCACGCTCATGCTCCCGCTCCGCGCCGGGGACACCATCATCGGCGTACTCACCACCATCCAGCCCGCCGGAAGCGATGCCCTCGACCCCGCGGTGCAGGCGATGATGACCGTGATCGCCAACCAGGCCGCCCTCGCCCTGCGGCTGTCGCAGACCCAGCGTCGGATGCGGGAACTGGACGTGGTCGCCGACCGCGATCGCATCGCCCGCGATCTGCACGACCACGTCATCCAGCGCCTGTTCGCACTCGGTCTGGGCCTGCAGGGCACCTTGCAACGCGCCCGCGGCGACGAGGTGAAAGCCCGGCTCGGTTCGACGATCGACGATCTGCAATCCATCATGCAGGAGATCCGCCATTCGATCTTCGACCTGCACAGCACCACCCTCACCGAATCCGCCGACTACCGCAAACACCTGCACGAGATCGTCACCGGACTCACCGCCGACACGGAACTGCGGACCTCGATCCGCATCACCGGCCCGGTAACCGTCCTGGCGCCACCGCTGTCCGACGATGTCGAAGCGGTCCTGCGCGAAGCGGTCAGCAATGTGGTGCGGCACGCCCACGCCGGCACACTGTCGGTCGAGCTCCGCGTCGACGACGCGGTAACCCTCGAGGTTTCCGACAACGGCGCCGGACTACCGGCCGGCAATCAGCGTCGCAGCGGGCTGGCGAATCTGGAGGCCCGGGCGGACCGGGCGGGCGGGCAATGCCAGGTCGAGCGCAGACCCAGCGGCGGCACCCGGGTGTGCTGGACCGCTCCCCTGCCCTGATCCTGGCGGGTACGGCCGGCAGGGGACCGCAGCGATACTCGGGCCGGGGCACCCGGTGATCGCCGAGGCGGTCATCCGGCCCGCCCGGCACGGAACTCCCCGTCCGCCGGGGCCGATCCCGGTCTCCGCTGTGGGTGGAGCACGCGATCCAAGCGCATCGCCACATAGCCCGACAACGACAGCATGCTGACGACGGCGACATCGCTCATGGTCAGTGGCTCGGTGCCGAGCAGGTCCCGCAGCAGCGGGAGGTAGAGCCCAGCGAACTGGAGGACGACCGCCCCGGCGACCGCGACGAGCAGAAGCGGATTCGCCAGGGACCGGGTCCGGACCCGTGATCCCAGCGCCGCCGCGAGCTGAGTGAGCCCCAGGGCGAGAAATGCCATGCTCTGCCAGGGTCGGCCGGTGTGCTCGGCCCACACCGCGACCCCGAGAGTCACGGCGGTGAGGACCACGGCGATCCGCAGCACGCGTTGCCACAGGCCGGCACCGAGAATGGTTTCCGTCGGCGGCCGCGGCCGGCGGCGCATCACATCCGGGTCCGCGGGCTCGCCGCCGATCGCGACCCCGGGCAGTCCATGGGTCAGCAGATTGATCCACAGGATCTGCGCCGGTAGCAGCGGCAGCGCCAGCCCGAGGAACGGTCCGGCCAGCATCACCGCGATCTCGGCGGCACCGCCGGACAACCCGTAGACCAGGAAGCGGCGGATATTGTCGTACACCCGCCGGCCTTCCTCCACTGCGGCCACCACGGTGCCCAGATTGTCGTCGGCCAGGACGAGATCGGCAGCTTGACGCGCCACTTCCGTGCCACGCCCGCCCATGGCGATGCCGATATCCGCGCGTTCGAGGGCGGGACCGTCGTTGACGCCGTCGCCGGTCATGGCCACCACCTGCCCCGCACCGTGCAGCGACTCGATGATCTCCAGTTTCTGCCCGGGGGTGGCCCGGGCGAACACCGCCCCCGTCGCCCGATCCCGATCCGATACCGGCGTCCGGCAGTCGATCGCCCGGTCCGCGCCGGACAGGACCCCGAGTTCCGCCGCGATCGCGTGCGCGGTTCCCGTATGGTCGCCGGTGATCAGCACCGGGCGGATGCCGGCCCGCCGGCAGTCGGAGATCGTCGCGGCGGCGGCGGGGCGCGGCGGATCGATGATCGCGACCAGTCCGAGCAGGTCCAGCCCCTGCTCCAGCTCGCCCACCGGCGGCGAATCGGCGCGGTCGGCCCGGGCGACGGCCAGCACCCGCAGGCCCTCGTGCGCCCATCGGTCCGCGCACGCGGCCGCCCGGGCGAGCAGATCCGGGCCGGTATCGAGGACCTCGGGCGTCAGCACCGCTTCCGGCGCCCCCTTACAGACGATCCGGAAGGTGCCGTCCGGCAGGCGGTGCGCGGTCGACATCCGCTTGCGGTCACTGTCGAACGGTTGTTCGGCAATGCGCGGCAACCGCGACCGGACCTCGCGCGGATCGAGGCCCAGCTTCAGCGCGGCGCCCAGTAGTGCCAGCTCGGTCGGGTCACCGAGAGCAGTCTCGTGGCCCGGTTCGCCGGGAGCGGACGCTACCAGTTCGGCATCGCTGCACAGCGTGACCGCCGTCAGGACAGTGGTCACGGCGGGCCGGTCATCGGGTCCGATCACCGCCCCGCCCACGGTGACGGTACCGGTGTAGCCGGACCCGGACACCGAAGCCTCTACTGCCGGTGTCCATATCCGCCGGGCGGCCATCCTGCCTTCGGTGAGAGTGCCGGTTTTATCGGTCGCCAATACCGTCACCGATCCGAGTGTTTCGACGGCGGGCAGGCTCCGCACCAGGGCTCGGCGCTGTGCCATCCGCCGGGCCCCCAGCGCGAGACTCAACGTCACCACCGCCGGTAGCGACTCCGGCACCGCGGCCACGGCAAGGCTGATCGCGGTCACCACCATCAGCTCGACCGGTTCGCCTCGCAGCAAGCCGAACGCGAGCACCACCACGCACAGGGCCACCACCACCCCGGCCAGCACCCGGCCGAATTCCGACAACCGCCGTTGCAGCGGCGTCGGTTCCGGGCGCCGGTCCAGCAACCGCGAAATCCGGCCGGTGGCGCTCGCCGAGCCGACCGCGGTCACCACCGCACGGCCCCGGCCCCGCACGACGACGGTGCCCGCCGATAGTGCGGTGTCCCCAGTGGCGCTCTTGCTCACGGGCACCGACTCCCCGGTCACCGCCGACTCGTCGATCGCCAGTGCCTCGGCCTCGGTCACCGCGGCGTCGGCTACCAGCACATCGCCCTCACCGAGTATCAGCAGATCGCCGACCACGACTTCGGCGGCGGCCACCTCTGTCTGGGCCCCGTCGCGGACGACCCGCGCGGTGGGTGCGGTCAGCGTCGAGAGCGCGTCGATCGCGCGCGCGGCCCGGACCTCCTGGGTCACTCCCACGACCGTATTGACGATCACCACCGCCAGGATCACCGTGACATCCGCCCAATCGCGGGTCACGAGAGTCAGCGCGGCGGCCGCCAGGAGAACGAGTATCAGCGGGTCACGAAGCTGCCCCGCGACCCGGCGCCACAGGGGCCGGGGCGGATTCCGCGGCAGGACATTGGCCCCGTCCCTGGCCGCGGCCGCCGCCGCCTGGGCGGAGGTCAGCCCGACCGTCCCCGGCAGTGCTGTCACCTTTCGGCCGGTATCCACTTCGCGATCACCCGGGTGATCGCCGTGCGGTGTGGGCTGCGGGACACGGCTGCCCTCCTCCCGATCGGAACCGACGTCGACCAGTGTGCGGTGCACGACAGAGCTCGGACCAGGGCATTACGTCACCGCGCGAGCGGTCCGCGGTAACGCACCGCAGGCCTCCGCACCGGCCGGGAGCCATCGGTGCCGTTGCGATCCAATTCGCCGAGCACCGTGCCGACGACGCGGGGCACGGCCGCCGCCACCGCCTCGGACAGGCCACTTCCGATATCCCACCGGGCGGCCTCGGCCGCGACCACCACCAGCCGCCCCGGTAACCGCCCCAGCGCCCGGCCCAGCCGCACCGCGTCCACCAGCCCGGGAGAGTGTGAACTGACGGAGGTCTGCTCCGAGTCGGCCAGCTCTTTCTCCCCGAGGCATCGGATGCTGCCGGGGTCCGATGCATGCCGGACTTCCGCGTCCACCACCACCGCGATATCCGCTCCGGCCCACAGGTCCATCAGTTCGGTGCATTCGCCGGTGCAGACCACCACTTCGACCCCGGGACGGAGCAGTGCGGCCACTTCGGCGGCCACCACCGCGCCGACCCCGTCATCGTGCCGCCATCGGCTCCCGACGCCGATGACGATCGCCCGGCGGCCGGTCACCGGCGCACCATGTCGAGCGTCAGAAAATGCGCAGAGCAGGAGATACAGGGGTCGTAGTTGCGGATGGCCCGTTCACACAGCCCGGCCAGAGCCGTGTCCGGGAGATCGAGGTGAGCGGCTACCACCGACCGCAGGTCCGCCTCCATCACCGCCTGGTTCTGCGAGGTGGGCGGCACGATATCGGCGGCCCGGACCGTCCCGTCGGCGTCGAGGCGGTACCGGTGATAGAGCAGACCGCGCGGTGCCTCGCTCACCCCGTAACCGGTTCCGGCGCGCGGGCGTACCGGAACCGCCGCCCGCGGCGGACGCCGGTAGCCGGCGATAAGGGTCAGGGCTTCGTCCATCGCGTGGACGACCTCCACCAGGCGCACCAGGATGCTCCGGAAAGGGTTGCGGCAGGTATATCCAGACCGACCTCCGCCGCGAGCTCCCGCGCCCGCGGCGACAGCTGCGGATAGTTCAGCGTGAACCGGGCCAGTGGGCCGGTGAGGTAGCTCCGGCCGTCGAACGTCGAGTGCAGGGCCGTCGAGTAGGGCACCTGCCGTTCGACGATATGGGTACCGAACTCGTCCGCGCCGCAGCACACTCCACTACTCGTCTGCACCTCGCCGGTATCTATCGGGTATCGGGGCGGGTCGGCGGCCGCGACCAGTTCGCAGTCGAGTTCGGCATCGGGAAAGTCGAAGCGCGCCACGCGCCGAGCGGTGTTCACCGCGTAATCCAGGCCACGGCGCAGCGATTCGGCGACCGGAGCGAGATCGCCCGGCACAGGCACCGAGTAGAACCCGCCGACCTTGACATTCACCGGATGAATGGCCCGCCCGCCGAGGACTTCCAGCAGCGTATTACCGGCCTTCTTCATGGCCAGCCCCTGCTCGACCAGTTCCCGTTCGGTCCGGGCCAGGGCCACCGCGTCGGGACAACCGAGGAAATCCGGTATGTGCAGCAGGAAGATGTGCAGGCAGTGGCTGGCGATCCACTCGCCGCAGTACAGCAGCCGTCGCAGCTCCCGCAGGGGTGGGTCCAGTTTCACCCCGCACACCTGTTCCAGTGCGTTGCACGCGCTCACCTGATACGCGACCGGGCAGATTCCGCAGATGCGCGAGGTGATATCGGGCGGCTCGGTGTAGGCGCGCCCCCGCAGCAGGGCCTCGAAGAATCTGGGCGGTTCATAGATGCGCAATTCGACCGACCGCACCGTGCCCTGGTCGAGCACGATACGCAGTGCGCCTTCGCCTTCCACCCGGGCCAGGGCATCGACCGAGAGCTGTCTACGCTCGCTCGCCACGATCCCGCTCCGCGAATTCGGGCGCGGCGACGGCGAAGGTCCGGAACGTGCGATCGATATCGTCGACCGACATACCGTTGACCTCCAGCACCGGCAGCAGCGCGTGGATATTCGGGTCCGCCATCGGTCCGAAACAACCGAAACAGCCCCGATGGTAGGCCGGGCACAGGGCGCCGCAGCCGGCCTGGGTCACCGGACCCAGGCACGGAATCCCCTCCGCGACGGTCACACAGGTGGTGCCGCGCCGCTTGCATTCGGTGCAGACACTGGTGTTCGGGATATCGGGGGCGCGCCCGGCCAGGAAAGCGCACAGGGTATCCAGCAACTGTCGACGATCGATGGGACATCCGCGCAGTTCGAAATCGACGGTGACGTGGTCAGAGATGGGCGTGGATGTCGCCAGCGTCTCGATGTACTCCGGGCTCGCGTACACCGCCGAGGTGAACTCCGCGACATCCGCGAAATTGCGCAGCGCCTGAATACCTCCGTGCGTGGCGCAGGCGCCGATGGCGATCAGGATCCGGGACTGTTCGCGGATCTCGGTGATCCGGCGCAACTCGTCCGGGGTGCTGATCGAGCCCTCGACCAGAGAAACGTCGTAGGGTCCCGGTTCCGCCGCGCTGGATGCCTCGGTGAAGTGCACGATGCGGACGCGATCGGCGAGCGTCAGCAGTTCGTCCTCGCAGTCGAGCAGCGTGAGCTGGCACCCGTCACAGGAGGTGAATTTCCAGACCGCCAGCGTCGGTGTCGTGGTCACAGTTCGCTCACCGCCAGCAAGGGTTCGGCGGTGGCGTAATCGATGATCGGCCCGTCGCGGCACAGCAGTAGCGGCCCCAGCTGGCAATGCCCACACCGGGCGACCCCGCAGTGCATATTCCGCTCCAGCGAGACCCGGATCCGTTCGCCGGGAACCCCTTTGCCCAGCAGCGTCTGCGCGCAGAACCGCATCATCGGCTCCGGCCCGCACAGGAAACCGGTGGTCCGGGCGCCGTCGAGATCCAATTGGGCCAGTGGTTCGGTGACGAATCCGATCCGGCCCGGCCATCCCGGCGCCGGATGGTCCACCGTCTGCCGGATCTCGATACCACCGCACTGCGCCCACCGATCGAGCTCGGGTGCGAACAGCACGGCGGCGGGAGTCCGGGCGCCGGTGATCACCGTGACCCGGCGGTACCGATCGCGTGCCGCGAGTACCGCGAGTACCAGCGGGCGCAGCGGGGCGAGGCCGACTCCTCCCCCGACGATCACCAGGTCACTGCCGACCGCGGTCTCCTCGCCCCAGCCGGTACCGAAAGGTCCGCGCACCCCGACCAGCCCGCCGACAGTGGTTTCGGTCAGGGCCCGGCTCACGGCGCCGACCGATCTGATCGTGTGCTCGAGCGATCCGTCCTCGACACCCGGGTCTCCACTGACCGAGATCGCGACCTCGCCCACACCGAAGCGGTAGAGCATCATGAACTGGCCCGCCCGGAATCGCGGTGCCGCGCGGCGAACCGGCTCCAGCACCACGGAGACGACATCGCGGGTGGCGGCGGTGCGCCGTAGGACCCGATACGGCAGCATCGTGTCGCCCGCGACCGGCGCGGCGATCGCCGTGCCGGTCACCGCCCACCGCCCGCGGCATCGGAGACCTGGTCGAAACCGGCAGGCGCGGCGGGGTCTCGATAGAGGTCGGCCAGTCGCGCGCGGGTGGCCTGCAGCCGGATGAACAGAGCTTCGAAGAACACGCGCATCAGCTCGCGGCCGAACCGCGGATCGGCGTCGGCGAGGCCGGTGAGGGTGGCCGCGTCGAATTCGACGGCCGCCACCGCCTCGAGGGTCATCGCGCCGAAATGCCAGCGGTACGGCGGCACCAGCCATGACCACCCCAGCAGATCCCCGCCGTGCAGGGTCTGCAGGACGATATCGCCGCGCCCAGCCACGGTGGCGGCCAGTTGTACCCGGCCGCCGCGGATCAGCCAGCAGCGGTCCGCGGGCGTACCCTCCCTGATGACGCGGTAACCGGCCGGGAACGACATCTCACGCCCGGTCCCGGCCAGGATGTGCCGGCCGTCGCTGTCGAGCGCCGCCAGGCTCGGGAACGAGGCCAGCTCGTCAGCGGTTACCATCGCGGGCTTCCCCGGCCGATTCGGCGAGAGCAGCCACCTCGGCGGTGAGATCGATTTCGGCCGGGCACCAGTCGATACACCGGCCACAGCCCACACACCCCGAGCTACCGAACTGATCGTGCCAGGTGCCGAGCTTATGACTCAGCCACTGCCGGTATCGGCCCTCACCGCTGGTACGCACGCTCCCGCCGTGGACGTAGGAGAAATCCAGTTCGAAGCACGACGCCCATCGCTCCCACCGCTGCGCGTGGTCACCGGTGAGGTCGGTGACGTCCTCGGTGGTGGTGCAGAAGCAGGTGGGGCATACCATGGTGCAGTTACCGCAGGTCAGGCAGCGGGAAGCCACCTCCTCCCAGTGCGGTGATTCCCGCGAGTCCCGGACGAGCTGCGGCACGTCCACATCGGGCATCGCCCGGCCCATCCGGCCGGCGGCTGCCGAGACCGAGGCCCGCGCCCGCGTCAGTTCGCCCGGCTCGGCCGGCCGGGCGTCGAGCTGCGCGAGCACCTCGGCACCGGTGTCGGTTCCGACGTCGACGACGAAAAGATGCTCCTCTTCGACGTGCTCGGTGAGCGCGAGGTCATAGCCGCCACCGGCACCGGGGCCGGTGCCCATCGAGGCACAGAAGCACACACCCCCCGGCTCGGTGCAATTCGCCGCCACGATGAACAGTCCCGCGAAACGACTTGCGGATGATGGATCGGGGTAGGCACCGCCGCCGAGCACCCGGCCGAGAATGCCGATTGCGGCCAGATCGCAGCCGCGGACCCCGAGAAAGGCGAAACGCACGGGAGGCTCATCAGGGGGCTCGGATTCCAGCTCGGGCCCCACATCGAAGAGTTTGCGTCGGGGCGGGTGCAGGAACTGCTTCCAGGACCCGGGACCTGCGGAATGCGCGAACACGGCGTCATCATCCCGGCGGTGCAGGCGGTATCGACCCGGCGCGGTCTCGACTCCCCATCCGTCGGGCAGATCGGCGCCGGACCCGAGCTCGTCCAGCACCACAGCGCTCCCGCGAACCTGCGGGCCGATCACCCGGTACCCGCGCTCGCGCAGCACCGCGACGAGCCGGTCCAGACCTGCGCGGTCGATCACCGCGGAGCTGCCGGGCATTCTCACCGCCTCCATTCGGCCGATCCAGCGACATTCTGTGTCGAGTCTGGTCCGGTTCCGGGCGCCGCGGCGAGAGCAGAAAGTCACCGATATCCGCTCGGTACCGCGGTCAGCGCTCTGCCCGGTGCGACCGGCGGGTCAACAGATGCGCGGCAACTGTTCGCCGGCCGGAAGATCGACCACCCGGGTCCCGCCGAGACCGGTGCGCGCGACCACCATTCCAGGATGCTCCGGAACACATTCACCGATGACCTCCGCGTGGGCGCCGAGTGGATGGGCCCGCATCGCCGCCAGCACCCGGGCCGCGTCCGCCGGCGGCACGAAGGCGATGAGCTTGCCCTCGTTGGCCACATACATCGGGTCGAGACCGAGCAAGCCGCACACATCGCGGACCGCGCCCGGCACCGGTAGCCGCGCCTCCTCCAGTGTGATACCGACAGTCGCGGCCCGGGCGATCTCGTTCAATGCCGCCGCCACCCCGCCTCGTGTCGGGTCGCGCATGGCGTGCACGTCGGCGCCGGTCGAGAGCATTGCCGCGACCAACGCGTGCAAGGGTGCGGTATCGCTGCGCACGGTGGTACCGAACTCCAGACCCTCCCGGCAGCTCAGCACCGCGACACCGTGCACACCGATATCACCACTGATCAGCACCGTATCGCCAGGGCGCACCCGCTGGGGCCGGATATCGACCTCGGGGCCGAGTAGCCCGATACCGGTGGTGTTGACGAACACT
>NZ_JBSFRU010000149.1:0-14412 GCF_053589395.1 Nocardia sp. NPDC003345 | reverse complement strand
TCCGGCGAACCCGCCGTACTCGTCGATCACCAGCGCCATCTCCTCGTGCGCGGCCACCAGCTGCGACAACACCTCCGGCAGCCGCAGTGACGCGGGCACGATCACGGCCGGGCGGCATACCTGCGCGGCGGTCCCGGCGACGGTGTGGTCCAGCAGATCGTGCAGATGCACCACGCCGAGCAGATCGTCGGAGCTCTCCCCGACCACCGGATAGCGCGTATGCCCGGTGCTCATCTTCGCCAGTACCCGCGCGACCGGTTCCGTCGCACCGACGGTATCGACCCTGGACCGCGGGATCATGGCGTGTTCGGCGGTACGGGTGGGGAAATCGAGGATCCGGTCCAGCAACGCCGATAGTTCGACGGGCAGTTCCCCGGCGTCACGTGACTCCGCGACGATATGTTCCAGGTCCCGGGGAGTGGCCGAATGCTCCACATCGTGGACGGGTTCGATCCGCAGTGCGCGCAGTAGCAGATTCGAGGAGGCGTCGAACAACCGGATCAGCCAGCCGAAGGCGGTGAGGTACAAGGTGGTCGACAGGGCCAGCCGGCGGGCCACCGGTTCGGGCCGCGCGATGGCGAGGTTCTTGGGAAACAGTTCCCCGAAGACCATCTGCACCACGGTCGACAACAGCACGGCGGCGACGGTGCCGATCGCCACTCCGGCGGCCGCGGAGAATCCGATACCGCTGAGCAGATCCCCGACTCCGCTGCCGATCAGGGGTTCGGCGACATAGCCGACCAGCAGGCCGGTGACGGTGATACCCAGCTGGGCGCCGGAGAGCATGAAGGAGGTGCGGCGGGTGACGGCGAGGGCGCGTTGCGCGGCCGGGTCGCCGGCTTCGGCCCGGGATTTCAACCGGGACCGGTCGACGGCCATATAGGCGAACTCTTGGGCTACGAAGTAGCCGGTCAGGGCGGTGATCAGCAGAACGACCAGCACACCCAGGAGGATTCCGGCGACGGTCAGCATCGCGGGATCCGATCAGCGGCCGGGTGATCCGGCGGGGGCGGGGACGATCGTCGAGGTTTTCGCTTGGCGCGTCTCATAGCTCTTTCCGGTAGGGAACAAACGCCGTTACAGAATAGGACGAACCGGACGGTCGGAGAGTTCCCGGGGGGGTGTGTCGGCGAGGTCACGATCCCCGGGAGACCGTCGGCGGTCCGGGCCGCCCGGGGCGGGGTTAGGCTTGCCGTCCTATGGCTATCGGCGCGACTGTGCACACCTTCACCCTGAACCTCTCCGATATAGACCGCGGGGTGTATCAGGAGCTGGATCTGCGGCTGGCCCGCCATCCCTCCGAGACCGCCGAATTCCTGATCACACGCCTGCTGGCCTACTGCCTCGAATACGAGGAAGGCATCGCGTTCAGTGACGGCGGTGTGTCCTCGACCGAGGAACCCGCGGTGCTGGTCCGGGACCTGACCGGCCGGATCACCGCCTGGATCGAGGTGGGCGCCCCCGACGCGGACCGGGTGCATCGCGGCAGCAAACTGGCCGGCCGGGTCGCCGTCTACACCCATCGCGACCCGGTCAAGGTCCTCGCCGGGCTCAGCGGTAAGCGCATTCACCGCGCGGAGGCCATCACGCTGCGCGCGTTCGACCGAGCGTTCGTCGAGACCGCCGCCGCGACCCTCGAACGCCGCAACACCGCCGCCGTCTCGTTCACCGAGGGCCAGCTGTATCTCGAGATCAACGGAACCACGCTGAGCGCCCCGGTCGCGGACACCCCACTCGGGTAACGCCGCGTCAGCCGAGCGCGCCGGACCCGTCCGACAGCCCGAGCCGGAGGTGTTCGCTGTGGTAGACGGCCTCGTCCAGGAGTTGCGCGACGTGGGCGTCGTAGAGCCGGTAGACGATGGATCGCCCGGTGCGGTCGCCTACGACGAGCCCGAGATTGCGCAGCAAGCGCAGCTGATGGGAAACCGCCGACTGTTCCATCCCGATCGCCGCGGCCAGTTCACTCACCGGGCGGGGCCCCTGCCGTAGTTCGGTGAGGATCAGCAACCGGCTCGGAGTGGCGAGGGCCTGGAGGGTATTCGCGACATGGGCCGCGGCGTCGGCATCCAGCCGCTGGGCCGGGCGATCGCGCCCCTCGACTCCGTGTCCCATGCCCCGGAAGCTTACCCGGGAGGCCATGACGCCCCTATCGAATCATTCCGCATATACATGAAGACATGTTCATTCTTTCTGATATTGTCGCCGGAGTCCCGTTCGCCCGCTGTCTCCGGAGGTGGCCCCGTTGGTCGCGCCGACCCACACCCCGACCCCCGCCGCGCCGCCGCCGGCCCCTCGCACCGCACCGTTCGCCCTGCCCGAGGTGCGCTGGGCGGCCGTCGCGCTCGGCCTGTTCCTCACCGGGCTCACCGCCCAGCTCACCGGCGCCGCATCCTGGACCTGGTGGACGCTGTATCTGGCCTGCTACGTCGCCGGCGGCCTGGAACCGGCACTGAGCGGGTTACGGGCGCTGCGCCACCGCACCCTCGATGTCGATCTGCTCATGGTGGCGGCGGCCATCGGCGCTGCGGCCATCGGCCAGATCACCGACGGCGCCCTGCTGATCGTCATCTTCGCCACCTCCGGCGCCCTCGAAGCCCTGGCCACGGCCCGGACCGAGGATTCGGTGCGCGGCCTGCTCGACCTCGCCCCCGATACCGCCACCCGGGTCCTGCCCGGCGACCGCGAAGAAACGGTCCCCGCCGCCGGACTGGAGGTGGGCGATGTACTCGTGGTCCGCCCCGGCGAGCGGATCGCGGCCGACGCGACCGTGGTGGCGGGTGCGAGTGAGGTCGATCAGGCGACCATCACCGGTGAGCCGCTTCCCGTCGACCGGACCGCCGGCGACGAGGTGCTCGCGGGAACAGTGAACGGTACCGGCGCCCTGCGGATCCGGGTCACGCGACGGTCCCGTGATTCGGTGGTCGCCCGGATCGCCGCGCTGGTCGAGGAGGCCGTCCGCACCAAGGCCGGCACCCAGCGATTCGTCGAGAAGATCGAACAACGCTATTCACTGGCGATGGTGGCGGCCACGCTCGTGATCTTCGCCGTGCCACTGCTTTTCGGCGAATCGCTGCGGCAGGCACTGCTGCGCGCCATGACCTTCATGATCGTGGCCTCGCCCTGCGCGGTGGTCCTGTCGACCATGCCGCCGCTGCTGGCCGCCCTCGCCAATGCCGGACGCCACGGGGTACTGGTGAAATCGGCCGCGGCGATGGAACGGCTCGGCACCAGCACCCGGATCGTCTTCGACAAGACCGGCACCCTCACCCGCGGCACGCCGGAGGTCGCCGAGATCCGCAGTTTCGACGACGGATTCGGCGCCGGCGAACTGCTCCGGCTCGCCGGCGGCGCCGAACTCCCCAGCGAGCATCCGCTGGCGGCGGCGATCGTACGCGCCGCCCGGGCCCGGCATCCCCGGCTACCGGTCGCCGGGGATTTCACGGCCCACCCCGGTCGCGGAGTCACCGCGCGGGTGGACGGGCACGCCGTCGGCGTCTTCTCCCCCGCCGCGATTCCCGACGAACCCGCGATCGCCGGAGCGGCCGCACGGCACTTCCAGGAGCTCGGCCATACGGCGGTCGTGATCACCTGCGACGATCGCCCCGTCGGCGTCCTCGCCCTCACCGACCGCCTTCGCCCGGAGGCACCCGCCGCGGTGGCCGCCGCCACGACGCTCACCGGTAATCCACCGGCGATCCTCACCGGCGACAACCCGATCGCGGCCCGGCTCATCGCCACCCGTGCCGGCATCACCGAGGTCCATGCCGGACTCCTGCCCGACGGCAAAGTGGCGGCGGTCCGGAGTATGGAGGCCGGCGGCGACCGGATCGCCCTCGTCGGTGACGGCATCAACGACGCCCCCGCTCTCGCCGCCGCGCATACCGGCCTCGCGATGGGCGGGATCGGCGCCGACCTCACTCTCCGCACCGCCGACGCGATCGTGGTCCGCGACGATCTCCGCGCGATCCCCGCCGTGATCGCCCTCGCCCGCCGCGCCCGGCGGGTGGTGCTGGCCAACCTCGCCATCGCCGCGAGCTTCATCGCGGTACTGGTCACCTGGGACCTCGTCGGCACCCTCCCGCTGCCGCTCGGCGTCGCGGGGCACGAGGGGTCCACGGTGATCGTGGGACTCAACGGCCTACGGCTACTACGCAATTCCGCGTGGGACCGCGCCCTGCGATAGCACCCATCCGGCACGATCGGGTGATGCGCACCGGCACAGACGGATCGGGCGGAAAGCCGCCCGTGGCTCGGCCCGGCCGCGCCGCCGGGCTACCGTCCGAGTTCCACCGGATCTGGACCGCCTTCACTGTGAGCCAGTTCGGCAGCGCGCTCGGTGCCGGCGCCCTGCCGCTGGCCGCGATTCTCCTTCTCGAATCCTCCGATCTGCAGGTCACGCTGCTATCGGCGATCTCGGGCGTGGCCGCGGCCGCGCTGGCGCTTCCCCTCGGTTCGTTCATCGAGTCGCGGCGCAAACGCGGGGTCATGGTGGGCGCGGACCTCGCGGCGGGCGCGGCGCTGGCAGGCGTCCCGCTCGCGGCGACCCTCGGAGTACTGACCTACCTGCAACTCTGCGTGGTGGCGACCATCCAGACGCTGTGCGCCATCGTCTTCCACGCCGCGAACAACGCGCATCTGAAAACCCTGGTACCCGAGGCCCAGCGGATTCGCGCCAACAGCCGGATGGAAACCTCCCTCTGGACCTCCGTCACCGTCGGCACACCGGCGGGCGGCGCACTGGTCTCGGTCTTCGGCCCCACCGTGACCCTGGCGGCCGACGGCTACCTGGCCCGGGTCGGCACCGCCTGGTCGGTCGGCGCGAAATGCTTCCAGCCCGCCTGTATCGCGCTCGGCGGTGTGCTGGCCGCCGCGGCCGGGGTGCGGGCGGCGCTCGGGGTGGCCGCCGCCGTCCTGCTCGCGAGTTCGCTTCTGCTGCCGTGGCGGATCGACGACGCGGGTTCAGGGTTCGATGAGACCCGCGCGGATCGCGTAGCGGGTGAGGGCGAGCCGGTCGCGTAAACCCAGTTTCTGCAGCACATTCGCGCGGTGGCGGTCCACCGTCTTCACACTGATGAACAGGTCGGAGGCGATCTCCCGGGAGGAATGGCCCTCGGCGACCAGTTTCACGATCTCCTCCTCGCGGGGCGTGAGCAGTGTCTGCGGGAGGGGTTCGCCCCGGTCCGCACGCCGCAGCCAATCCCGGATCAGGGAATTGACCGCTCCCGGGTACAGGTACGGCTCACCGCGCAGAGTGGCCCGGCAGGCCTCGAGCAGATCGCGGTCTGCGACGGATTTCAGGACGTAGCCGGAGGCCCCGACGCGTAGCGATTCGAAGAAATACTGTTCGTTGTCGTACATCGACAGCATGAGGATGCGCACCCCGGGCGCCACGCGGTGGATCTCGCGCGCGGCCTGGATACCGGTCATCCGGGGCATCGCGATATCGAGGATCGCCAGATCGACCGGGATATGACCGGCCTGCTGGACGGCTTCGTGCCCGTTCGCGGCCTCGGCGACCACGGCGAGATCCGCTTCGGCGTCCAGGATCATCCGCAGCCCCGACCGGACCAGCGCGTGATCGTCGGCGAGCAGGATGCGGGCCGGGGCCGTCACCGCGCGCTCCGTCCGGCTTCATACGGAATGGTCAGGCAGACCTCGGTGCCGTGTCCGGGCGGCGAATCGATGGTCAGGTGGGCGTTCACCAGCAACGCCCGCTCCCGCATACCCCGGATACCGGCACCGTCCACCGCGACCCCGCCGCGTCCGTCGTCGGATATCCGCAACACCACGGTCCCGGCGCGGGCGTGCAGGCTCAGGCCCACCCGGGCGGCGCCGGCGTGCCGGGCGATATTGGTCAGGCCCTCCTGGGCCACCCGATAGCAGACCAGTTCGATATCCGGTGTCAGCCGGGGCAGCGTCCGGTCGACATCGCGGGTCACCCCGATGCCGGCGGTGGAGGAGAATTCGCTGCACAGCGCGCTGAGCGCACTGGCCAGGCCGAGGTCGTCGAGTACATCGGGCCGCAGCCGCCGGGCGATCCCGCGCACCTCGTCCAGGCAGGACCGCACCGTCTCCTGCGCCCCGTGCAGTACATCCACCACATCCCCGGGGGCGCGGTCGGCCGCGCGTTTCATCGACAGCAACGCCACCGTGAGACTCTGGCCGATCTCGTCGTGCAGTTCCCGCGCGATGCGCCGGCGTTCGCCCTCCTGCGCGGCCAGCGCCGACGCGCTGGCCGTCGCGCGTTCGGATTCCAGCCGCTCAACCATGGCGTTGAAGGAGTCGATCAGCCGGGCGAGGTCGCCGTTGCCCCGTTCGTCGAGGCGGCCGCTGCGCCGCAGCGGATCCACCCGGCGCATGGAGGCGATGAGTTCGTCCAGCGGGGCGAGACTGGAGCGCAACAGGAAAGCGTTGGCGGCCAGGATGACGGCCAGGCCGATCACCAGGACCGGGACCTCGGTCAGCCGCACCCGCGAGGACACGGTGGCCGGGGAGACCGCCAGCACCAGCGTGCCGAGGGTGAACACCAGCCCGTTGATCAGGAAGATCCGCCGGAACAGCGCGTCCGCCGGTGTCCGGGTGTGCCGCCGGAACAGGCCGATACCACCACTGTCCGGACGGTCCATCACCCCAGTCTGGCGTCCGGGAGCGGGGCTGTCCATCGGGTCCGGCACCCATATTCCGGATCCGCCCTACACGCCTCCCACCACCACAGATGGGTGCCGGCACCGATGGCCGCACCCACCCCGCGCCGCGAAGACTGAAGCCGGGCAAACGACGGCGGGAGGAGTGTTCGGCGTGGACATCGACCTCCATACCGTGCCCGGACAGGGCACCGTCCATCATCTGCTGACCCGCAGCGGCGACCGGTTCGCGCTGGTGACCGGAACCGACGGCGGTAAACACATCCATGTGTACCGGGCCGCGCAGGACGAACCCGTCCAGACCGTGGCGCTGGCTCCGGACGAGGCCGACCAGCTGGCCGACCTGCTGCACAGCGCGCCGCTGCCCGACCGGGTGGCGCGGCTGGAGCGGTTGACGCAGCGGCTCGCCGGCGACGGGACCCACCCGTGACCACCCTCTCCCCGCACGCGCGACGGGATCCTTCGATGCAAGCACACGATATCGCCGTCCGGTTGCCGACCGTCCGGCCCGGCGACCCGGTGGCCAAGGCCATGCGCTCGATGGTCGTGCACCGGTTGCCCGGCATGATCGTGGTCGACGACGCCAACCGGCCGCTGGCCGTACTGCCCGGCACCCAGGTGCTGCGGCTGGCGATCCCCAGTTCCTACCAGAACGATCCGGCGCTGGTGCGCACCATCGACGAACTGCACGCCGACCTGTTCTGGCGGGAGCTCGGGGATCTGACGGTCGGTGACTGCCTGCCGCGCCCCGCGCCGCGGCCCGCGGTGGTCCGCATCGACGCCACGCTGCTCGAGATCGCCGCGCTGATGGCGCAGCGGCACAGCCCGCTGGTGGCGGTGACCGGGCACAACGGAACATTGGTCGGCGGAATCACCCTGGAACGGCTGCTGATCGGCCTGGCCGTCGCGGGCCCGGACGACTGAACGCGCCGGACCGAGGTGAGGTGATCGATGGACCGGATCCTGGCGGTGGCGATCTTCGTCGGGGCGTTCTGGTTCATCGCCACCGAACGCGCCGACAAGGTCAAGGTGGTGCTGGTGGCCGCCGCGGCGATGACCGTGCTCGGGCTGGTACCCGGCGAGGAAGTGTTCTATTCCGCGCACGCGGGCATCGACTGGAATGTCATCTTCCTGCTACTCGGGATGATGATCATCGTCGGCGTCGTCAAGCACACCGGCCTGTTCGACTTCCTGGCCATCTGGGCGGCGAAGCGGTCGCACGGCAACCCGTTCCGCCTGATGGTGATGCTGATGATCATCACCGCGGTGGCCTCGCCGATCCTGGA
Organism: Nocardia sp. NPDC003345; assembly: GCF_053589395.1. Lineage (NCBI taxonomy): Bacteria > Bacillati > Actinomycetota > Actinomycetes > Mycobacteriales > Nocardiaceae > Nocardia > Nocardia sp. NPDC003345. The sequence goes on along the minus strand of NZ_JBSFRU010000149.1, from coordinate 6,482 downwards.
CAATGTCACCATCATCATGCTGGTGGCGCCGGTGACCATCGTGGTGTGCGGCCGGCTGGGTTTCGCACCGCAACCGTTCCTGATCGCGGAAGTGCTGGCGGCCAACATCGGCGGCGCCGCGACCCTCGTCGGCGATCCGCCCAATATCATCATCGGCAGCCGGGCCGGCCTGAGCTTCAACGATTTCCTGCTGCACATGGCCCCGGCGGTGGCGGTGATCTTCGCGCTGTTCGTGCTGTTCACCCGCTGGCTGTTCCGCGCGCACCTGCGCCGGCACTCCGAGCACATCACCACGGTGATGGCCTTGCAGGAGCGGCGTGCGATCACCGATCCCCGGCTGCTGACCCGGTCGATGCTGGTGCTGACCGGCGTGGTGATCGGGTTCGGGCTGCATTCGCTGCTGCATGTGGCACCGTCGATCATCGCGCTGCTGGGCGCGGGGGCCATGGTGCTGATCTCCGGTCTCGATATCGGCGATATCCTGCGCGAAGTCGAATGGGGCACACTGGTCTTCTTCATGGGCCTGTTCGTGATGGTGGCCGGGCTGGTCCACACCGGTGTCATCACGATCCTCGGTGACGCCGCCGTCGCCGCGTTCGGCGACAACCCCTTGCTGGCCTCGGCGGTCCTGGTCTTCGGTTCCGCGGTGGTGGCGGCCTTCATCGACAACATCCCGTACACGACGACGATGGCTCCGGTGGTCGAGGGCCTGGTGGAGAACACGCCGGATACCGGGCAGGGCCGGGCGCTGTGGTGGTCGTTCGCCTTCGGCGCCGATTTCAGCGGTAACGGCACGGCCGTCGCCGCGAGCGCGAATGTGGTGGCCCTGGACATCGCCCGGCGCGCGGGTCACCGGATCACGTTCTGGCAGTTCACCCGGTACGGGATCGTGGTCACCGTGCTCAGTTGCGTACTCGCCTGGGCCTATCTCGCGCTTCGCTACTTCTGAGGACGATCCCGGGTCAACCCGCGACCGCTCCCGTGGGCGCCGCGACGGATACGTCGACGAACCAGGGCGATCCGGAGACGGCCGGGCGGGTGATCTCGCCGTGCCTGAAGTCGATCGCCGAGAAATCCACCCGGTGCCAGACCGGATGCTCGTAGTACCGGACGAAATAATGCCGGCCACCGAGATCGGCCAGGGTGGACCATTCGGTGTACTCGTCGGACTCCGCGCCGTCCTCCTGCCCGCGCACCAGCCCCTTCGTGATATCGAAGCTGTTGACGATATGCGAAGCCAGTACCGCCCCTTCGGCGGCGTCCGGGGTGGTCTTCGCGGACCGGCTGAGCGCGACGGCCCGCACGAACCGCGACGGCGGCGTGAAATCGCCGGGCAGGCCCAGCAGCCCGCTGCCCTGCCCGAGGGCGCGGACGTCGTAGCCGGTGAGGTCGAGTTCCGGGACATTGGTCGCCGACAGATTGACATAGTTGCCGAGGTTCAGCAGATGCCAGTCGAAGGGCGGGGAGTTGGTCATCACGCCGAGCGGATTGTCGTGGATACGCAGCCGCCCGCCGACATATTCGATCACCAGCGCGTCGCCGCCGCTGTCGTGCAGGGCGTAGTGCAACCCGACCGGCTCGTCCCGGCCGGGCGCCGGCGCGCCCCACACCAGCACTTCCCCGATGGCGCGCTTCGCGTCGGCCACCGAGGCGCAGGTGGAGAGCAGGTAGTTGCCGATATCGTGGAGCTGGGACAGCGAATCGGGTTCCCGGCCCGCCGGAACCTCCTGGTACTGCGAGAATCCCGGCAGGTACAGGGCGCCGAAATACAGGCCGGCCTCGTTCATCCCGTCCACCAGGCAGTCCCGGCCGAACAGGTCCATGCCGACGATGCCGTAGGCGCCGGTCCAGGACAGGCCGGGTACCGACGGGTCCGGGCTGCGCCCCTGGAACTCCTGGCCCCGCGGTACGACGACCAGCCGCGACCGCAGATCCAGGCCGAATTCCATGGTGCGGCCGACGATCACATCGCGTTCGGCGGTTTCGATCCTGAAGGTGGTACACATACCGGTCGCCCCTTCTGATGGTCACCGGCTCGCTGGCGGCCGGATCTGTGCCGGGTCCTCGACTTCATTCGAGCGGCACGGCCCTGGGCCGCGTGGCACAACGATACGTCGCACGGCCGGTCCATACGGAGACCAGCGCGTTTGCGTGTTGCGGGACTATCCGGCCGGCGCGGGCAGCGGCGGCAGTTCCAGGTTTTCGCGGAAGGTGGCGCCCACGTAGTCGGCGCCGACGATATCGCGGCGGCGCAGTTCCGGCAGCAGCCCGTTGACGACGAAATCGCGGGTGCGGGGCTCGCCGAGCCCGCCCAGGGAGATCACATCCAGCACCCCCGCGCGATAACGCTGCTCCACCACGTCGGCCAATTGTTCCGGCGTGCCCGCCGCCGACCAGTGCCCGGTGTGCCGGGCCTCCAGTATCAACTCCCGCAGGGTGCGCCCCGAAGCGGCCAGCCGGGCGAATATCTCGACCCGTCCCCGGCGGCGGTGCACCGAGCCCGGATCGGGCAGCAGTGTTTCCGGCAGTGGCCGGTCCAGCGGCAGCCCCGACAGATCCACACCGCCGCCGAGCATATCCTCGAGCACCGCGCGGCCCGCCTCGAGATCGAAGGATTCCTCCTCTTCACGCACCAGCCGCGCGACCTCGGCCTCGGACGAGCCGTAGGTGGCGTGGAAGGAACTGAAGATATAGGGCAGCCCGTCCGCCCGGCCCAGCTCCCGGGCCCGGCCGCGGATGGCGGTGGTATAGGCGCGGGCATCGTCGAGCGTGGTGAGCGAGGTGAACACCACTTCGGCGAATCTGGCGCCGAGTTCCACCCCGCCCGCCGACTGCCCGGCCTGGAATTGCACCGGCCGCCGCTGCGGTAGCGGCGGGATGTTCAACGGCCCGCGCACCGTGAAGTACCGGCCCTTGTGATCGATCGGGCGCACCCGCGACGAGTCCAGTACGGCACCGCCGGCGCCGTCCGCGCGTAATGCGCCGTCCTGCCACGAGTCGTAGAGCGCGTTCACCACGTCCAACGATTCGGTGGCGCGGGCGTAGCGTTCCTCGGGACCCGGCAGTTCCCCGCTGCCGTAGTTCTCCTCCCCCAGCGAGGAGGTCACGGCGTTCCAGGCGGCCCGGCCGTTGCTCACATGGTCGAGCGTGCCGAACAGCCGGGCCAGGTTGTAGGGGTGGTGGAAGGTCGTGGTGACGGTCGCGATCAGGCCGATACGCGAGGTGACCGCGCTGAGCGCCGAAAGGTAGATCAGCGGTTCCTGGGCACCGATCGCGCCCTGGGCGCCGAAGGACAGCAGATCGGCGGCGAACAGGGCGTCGAAACGGTGCCGTTCGGCGGTTTTCGCGACCTCCACCGCGCGTTCGAGGGTGGATTGCCCCGGATCGACGGCCGCGGCGTAGATATCCGCGCCGCCGCTGACACCGGTGACCGTCTTCAGGTGACGGCGCCGGGCGCCGTTGTGCGATACCACCTTTCGACGGTATGCCCCGTGCCGGGGCCGGGGCAGTGTTGCGATCAACCTGATCCGTGGACCCCGCGCGTCGTCTCCGGGCCAGGAGACGTTGCCGCCCCGGTCCCGGCCGCGGCGCGGTTCAGGTCAATCGGCGAATATCGCCGCGCACCCGGTAGAACCCGCCGCGCGCCGATTCCGCGACACCGTCCACCACATAGCGGGCGCCGGCCTGCCGGATCTCCCGGGGGAACTGCACATTCCATTCCCGCCGGTAGCCCGGGGACACGATATGCACCCGCAACCGTCCCTGTATATCGACACATTCCACGACGATCCCGCCACCGGCGTCGGTGACGACCTCCACGGTGCTGCTGGGTACCACCGCGGCCAGATCCGGCGCCTTGATCGATACGGCCTGCGGCACCAGGCCCTGTTCGGCGTCGCGGACCGCCGTCTCGCTCACGTCCAGGCAGGCCAGGGTGCCGTTCGTGGTGACCAGGTACAGCTTGCCGTCGTGGTATTGCATCGAATACGCCGACCCGCACCCGGTACCGAGTTTCCAGATCCGCCGGCCCTCGGCATCGAAGCAGTAGACCGACGAATAGTTGTCGCCGGCGAAGACGTAGCGCCCGTCCGGGGAGGCAGCGCACGAATACACCGCGGCATCGCATTGGAACGACCGGTCGGCGCCACCGTCCTTGCCGACCATCCGCACCTGGTTGTGCGCCGTGCCCCCGTACACGGCGTCGGACTCCTGCCAGCCGAACAGCACCGGCCCCCCGGTACCGCGGTGCCAGCGATGGTTACCGCTGATCAGGTCGTATTTCGTGATACCGCCGGAATGACCGTGGTACACACCGTCGGCGTCGATACGCACCATCCAGCCGGAGTTCCCGTCGCTGCGGCGGGTCCACAGCGACTCCTCCTCGTGATCGATCACGGTGAGACCGCCCTGCACGTCCGAGACCCCGAGAATCCCGTCGTGGATATCGAGCCAGTAGATATCGACATCGGTGGCGATATCGTAGGCCGCACGGGGCACCTTGCCGGACAGATCGTAGACCCGGCCGTCGTCGCAGCCGGCGTAGATCCAGAAATCGTCGGCGACAATGCATTTCACCGCGTCGGGAAGCCGGAAGCGGCCGGTGACCTCGCCCTCGGGGGTCAGCGTGAAGACATCCCCGTTCTCGTTGCCCACCCAGCAGCGTCCGGAGTCGATGAAGATCCCGAACGCGGCGGCACCGGAATCGAAACTCCACAGCACCGGCGCGGTACGCGCGGTGGAGGTGCGGCTGGTAATGGCCCGCCGGGTGACCGCTCGCGCGGCCCGCGCACCCCGCACCGCCGGCGCGTACCCCTTGCGCATCTTCTCGGCCACCTTCTTCTGCGCGGCCGCCTGTGCCTTCTGCGCGTCCGCGAAGGAACTGACCTTGCTCTGCCCCTGATCGCCGATACGCCCGTACCGGATTGTGACCCGGGTGCCGTCGACGACGACCTCGTAGAACTTGTGGGCCGAACCTCCTCCGTCCTCGGAGAGTTCCAGATAGGTGGTGGCCGCCGGGGTGGTGGTCGGTGTGGTCATGCTCGGTCCCGCTCGTCGTCGTTGCGCGTCGACGCGAAAGTTAGCAACCGGCACCGACATCCGCGCGGCAACCCGTTCCGGTGCGCGCATACCGGTCCGGCGGTCCGGTGATGACAAAGGTCACAGGCCGTCACGGCGGATCGACCGGCGTCGTCTATCCGGTAAAGACCCGAGAGAACGGAGCCATCATGTCCGAGCAGCGCACACATGTGGTCGTGATCGGCGGCGGTTACGCCGGAACACTGGCGGCCAACCGCCTGCGCGGCGGCACCGGTATCGATATCACCCTGGTGAACCCGCGCCCGGATTTCGTGCAGCGGATCCGGCTGCACCAGCACGCGGCCGGTACCGGCGCCGCGGTCGCGGACTACGGCTCACTGCTCGGCGACGGTATCGCCCTGGTCGTCGACAGCGCGACGCGCATCGATACCTCCGCCCGCGTCGTCCACCTCGCCGCCGGTGACACCCTCGCCTACGACTACCTCGTCTACGCGGTGGGCAGCACCGCCGCCGATCTCGCCGCGATCCCCGGCGCCGCCGAATTCGCGTATCCGATCGCCGAACTCGAACAGGCCGAGCGGCTGCGCGCGGCCCTGGAGCGGCTGCCGGAGCACGCGCCGGTGACGGTGGTCGGGGCCGGTCTGACCGGCCTGGAGACGGCCGTCGAACTCGCCGACCGCGGCCGGGCGGTCCGGCTGGTGTGCGGGGGCACCCTGGCGCCGTCGCTGAGCCCGGCCGGGCGCCGGTCGGTGGCGAAACGGCTGGCCCGCCACCGGGTGGAGGTACTCGAAACCGCGTCGGTCGGCGAGGTGCGGGCCGACACCGTCGTGCTCGCCGACGGCACGGTTCTGCCCAGCGCGGTCACCATCTGGACCGCCGGATTCGGCGTCCCGGAACTGGCCCGCGCCAGCGGCCTGCACACCGACGAGCTGGGCCGGTTGCGCACCGATGAGACCCTGACCAGCGTCGACGACGACCGCGTGGTGGCCGCCGGCGATGCCGCCGCCCCCTCGGGCCACCCGCTGCGGATGAGCTGCCAGGCCGCGAACACGCTCGGCGCCCAGGCCGCCGATACCGTGCTCGCCCGGCTCGCCGGCACCCCACCGCGCCCGATCGATCAGGCGTTCGTCGGCTCCTGCGTGAGCCTCGGCCGCGGCGACGGGATCATCCAGGTCGCCCGCCGCGACGACACCCCGGTCGGCTTCTTCCTCGCCGGACGGGCCGCGGCCGGGGTCAAGGAAATGGTCTGCCGGAGCACACTGTCGCTGCTGCGCCGCGAGGCCGCCCGCCCCGGTTCCGCAACCTGGTTGAAAGGCGGCCGCAGCGCCGGCACCACCGCGCCGGTCCCGCGCTGACCACACGCGCAGACGCGGGGGCACACCCTGAGCCGCGCGCACCGGGGTCCGGGCACCGGCCCGGGCCCTCAGGCGTGAACTTCGGTCTCG
>NZ_JBSFRU010000148.1:0-14436 GCF_053589395.1 Nocardia sp. NPDC003345 | reverse complement strand
CTATGCCGCGCGTGCGGTGATCGAACAGGCCAAGGGCGCGCTGATGCTGGTGTACGGCATCAGCGCGGAGCAGGCCTTCCGGGTTCTCACCTGGCGGTCGCAGGAGACCAACACGAAGTTACGGGTGCTGGCCGACCGTCTGGTGGCCGAATCGGGCTCGGTGAAGGGGGTCTCGCCCGGGCTGCGGTCGGAATTCGACCATTTGTTGCTCACCGTCCACGAGCGGATCGACGAGCAGTGAGATATGCGCAGAAGTTTCGGCGCCTGCAAGCCGGGTAAGTGCGCATGTGAGAATCCAGGGCGACAAACCGAGTAAGAATAACGCGGCGTCACCGACGGTCACGGGGGTCGAGAGCCCGGCAGCGGCCGACCGCCGAGCGGTGGGCACGCAGGAACGAGGTGGTGGTGCGCATGGCGGAGAGTATCTCCGACTCTGTGGATACGACGTCCGCGGATACGACGACGATCGGTGTGCGGGTACCGGCGCGGGACGAGCAACTGGTGATGTTGCGCGCGCTGGCCGAGACGGTTTCGCTGATCGCCGACTTCGGATTGGACGAAGTCACCGATATCCGCCTCGCCCTCGACGAGGTCGCCACTTCGCTGATCGCCGTGGCCGTGCCCGAAACGACGCTGGGCTGTGATTTCGACTACGACGAGCATCGCATGACGGTACGCGTAACCTCGATGTCGATGACCGATACGCTCCGCGATCAGGAGGGTTTCGGCTGGCATATCGTGCGCACGCTCACCCGGTCGGTCCAGGTGGTGCAGCAGCCGTACGACATCTCCGGCGGTGGCTACCCCACCGAGGTCGAATTCAGCTGGTACAGAGGAGGCGCCGATGGGGCATGAGGGACCGCGGGCGGACCCCGGGCCTTCGCGCCGCCATCGCGGCAACGACAGCTACGACGATATCGAGCCACTCTTCACGAGCCTGGCCGCGCTCGCGGACGACGATCCGCGGCGGCCCCGGCTGCGCGAGGAGATATTGGCGCGCTGCCTGCCGCTGGCCGAACACATAGCCCGGAAGTTCTCCGGGCGCGGTGAGACCTACGACGATCTGCTGCAAGTGGCGCGGGTGGGTCTACTGAACGCCGTGGACCGGTTCGACGCCTCCCGCGGCTCGTCGTTCCTGTCCTTCGCCGTCCCGACCATCATGGGGGAGGTCCGGCGCCATTTCCGCGACAACACCTGGTCGGTACGCGTACCGCGACGGGTCAAGGAAATTCAGCTGAACCTGGGTTCGACCGTCGAGGTGCTCTCGCAGCGGCTGGGCCGGATGCCGCGGGCCAGCGAGATCGCCGCGGAATTGGGTATCGACGTGGTCGAGGTGACCCAGGCCCTCATCGCGGGCAACGCCTACCAGACGTCGTCGCTGGACGCGCCGGTCGGCGAGGACAGCGATTCCGGCTCGCTGCCGCTGCGCGATTCGCTGGGCGCCGAGGAACCCTCCTACGGCTGGGTCGAGGACTATATGGCGGTGGAGCCGCTGCTGGGTGAACTCTCCGAGCGTGAGCGCGAGGTCCTGCGGATGCGGTTCTTCGAGTCCAAGACCCAGTCACAGATCGCCGATCGGCTCGGTGTTTCGCAGATGCATATCTCGCGTATTCTGTCCCGCACCCTCGGATGGCTGCGGGAACAGGCGTTGCGCGACTGACCGGCCCGCCGCGCGGCGGGGTCACCTGCCGGTGCCCGCGCCCGCCGGTGCCCGGGACAGCATCCCGCGCAGATAGGCGGCCTGGCCCGCGTGCTGGAGATCGTCGGAGATCACGCTGACCAACCGCACACCCACGGTGACCGGCGGATCCCAGGCGGCGTCGATCACCCGGTCCAGGTCCGCGCCCGAGAGCGTGCCCAGGTACCGGAGGGTTTCCGCGTGGACGGCGTCGTAGTAGCCGGCGAGGAGGCCGGCCGGAGCGTGGATCAGCGCCACCTCGTCGGGAGTGTCGCCGAAGCCGGTGGCCTGCCGGTCGATGGGCAGATCGAATCGCTCGAACCAGCCGCCGCCTTCCCACCGCGAATCGGCACCGGCGAGTTCGGCGAGGTGTTCGTCCTGGACCCGGGTGAGATGCCAGATCAGCCAGGCGATGGAGTTGGCCTCGGGATCGGCGCGATAGCTCAGCCCGTCCTCGCCGAGCCCGTCGACCGAATCGTGCACCGCCTCCCGGATCCGCTCGAAGGCATCGGTGAATATCTCGGCGCTGTTCATAGGCGTCTCCGTCGGTCGCTGGGGCCGCGGCGCGGATCCGGTGCTGCTGACGGGCGGACGCGCGCCGGGCACTGTCGATTACCTACTGCGGCGGTACCACCGGGCGTGCGGGTCAAACCGGCTCCGCCGCGGGACGGCGTCCCCACGGTGAGCCCGGCAGCGCCGGTGCACGCAGCGATGGGGCTGCCGCCGTCCAGGACGAAGGGCCGGAATTAGAACATGTTCTTGCCGGAGGCGGGCGCCCGTGCCAAGGTGACTGCATGGATCTGCAGGCACTCGAGCTCCTCCGCGGTCTCAAATACCGCTACTTCCGCACCCTGGACCTGAAACGATGGCTCGAATTCGCGGACACCCTGGATCCGGAGATCGAAGCCCGCTACGGCACCCACGCGATGGGCCGCGAACTCACGCTGGACGGGCGCGACGCCGTGGTGGACTTCATGCGCGAGAACATGGGCCCGGGCATCGTCACCACCCATGTCGCCAACCACCCGGAGATCACCGTGGACGGTGATACCGCGACCGGTAGCTGGCTGTTCGAGGACACGGTGCTGGCCACCGAGTTCGGAGTGCTGATCCGGGGCGCGGGCTACTACACCGACCGCTACCGGCGCGGGGCGGACGGGATCTGGCGGATCCACGCGACGTCCTACGTCCGGATCTACGAATCGTCGCAGTCGCTGGCGGATACCCCGAGCCATACGCTGCTCAGCAATATGTGGGCGCCACCCCGCGGCGAATAGCCTCAGGGAACGAGTACCGCCCGGCCGCGGATCCGGCCCTGCTCCAGCAGAGAATAGGCATGCGCGCCGTCGGCCAGCGCGAATTCCTCGGTGCGGGCCCGGATCCGGCCCTCCCGGGCCAGCGCCACGCTGTCGATGAGATCACGGCGGGTGCCGCCGTAGGATTTGCGCACGGTCGCGCCCCACGGCAGTCCCGGGCCACCGGCCGGCCCGGCGGTGATGCCGGGGTCGCCGTCGCCCAGGCCGATCATCCGATACGCGCCGTTGGGGCCGACGCATTCGACCGACAGCCGGGCCGTGGCGTCGACGCCGACGAAATCGAAGACCGCCTCGGCGCCGCGGCCACCGGTCATCTCCAGAATCCGCGCCGCCGTATCGTCGGCGGCGGGCAGCATCTCGTGCGCCCCGCATTCCGCGGCCAATTCGAGTTTGCCGGGATCGGAATCCACCGCGACCACGCGCACCGGGCTCAGCGCCCGCAGGATCTGTATGCCCACATGGCCCAGGCCGCCGGCGCCGATCACCACGGCCGTCGCACCCGGCCGTAGCTGCTCGCGGGCACCGCGGATGGCGTGATAGCTGGTGAGCGCGGCGTCGGCGAGCGGCGCGGCGGCGACGAAGTCCATATCGCCGATGGGTATGAACGAGGTCGCCGGCACCACGACGTATTCCGCCATGCCGCCGTCGGGGCCGAGCCCGGGGCACGGCGGCATGGCGGTACGGCCGGCGGCGCGGCAGACGTTCTCGTTTCCGCTCGCGCATTCCGGGCAGATGCCGCAGGACCAGCACAGATAGATCAGCCCCCGATCGCCGATCTCGCGTCCCTCGACCTGCGGGCCGAGGGCGGCGACGGTGCCGGCGATCTCGTGCCCGAGGGTCAGCGGCTCCTCGCGGACTTTGAAGGGCAGATGCAGGACGTGCAGGTCGGAATGGCATATCCCCGAGGCACCGACCCGGATCAGGAGCTGGCCCGGACCGGGTTCCGGGGTCGGGACCTCACGCATCTCCAGCTTGCCGGGTTCGGTGAGTTGCAGGGCTCGCATGGGCATTCCTCCCGGCCGGCGACTATGACGTGTCTCACGAAAGTAGGCCCGCTCCCGGCATGCTGACAAGGGTGAATTTTTCTTGACACCTGTCAATTCCGGACTTATGGTCACCTGTGACCGGGGTCACTCGGATCATCGGAGTCGCGCCCCGCGCGGGGCTGTGCGCAGGAGGTCGTATGCCGGAACCCACCGTTGCCGTGATCGGAGCGGGCATCAGCGGGCTGACCACGGGGAAGATGCTGGGCGACTACGGAATTCCGTACACCTGTTTCGAATCCTCGGATCGCATCGGTGGCAACTGGGCCTTCGGCAACCCGAACGGGCACTCCAGCGCGTACCGATCGCTGCATATCGATACCTCGAAATATCAGCTCTCGTTCCGCGACTATCCGATGCCGGATTCCTACCCCGATTTCCCTCATCACTCCCTGATCAAGGAGTACCTGGAGGGGTACGCCGCCGCCTTCGACCTGAAGCGGTCGATCGAGTTCGGCAACGGTGTCGAGCGCGCCCGCCCGGTCACCGGCGGCTGGGAGATCACGACGCAATCCGGTGAGATGAGGAATTTCGACCGGCTGGTCGTGGCCAACGGTCACCACTGGGATCCTCGTTTCCCGGACTTCCCGGGCGAATTCACCGGCGAGTCCATCCATTCGCATGCCTATATCGATCCCCGGACCCCGCTGGATCTGTACGGCAAGCGCATCCTGATCGTCGGTATCGGCAACAGTGCCGCGGATATCACCGTCGAGTTGTCCTCCCGCGCGATGGACAACGAGGTCTGGCTGTCCACGCGGTCGAGTGCCTGGGTGGTGCCGAAGTACTTCGCGGGCACCCCCGCCGACCGCTATTTCCGGACCGTGCCGTACGTACCGCTGTCCTGGCAGCGCAAACTCACCCAGATGTTCACGCCGCTGGTCGCGGGTGATCCGGTGAAATACGGTCTGCCGGAACCGAATCACAAGTTCTTCGAGGCCCATCCCACCCAATCGGTGGAGCTACCGCTGCGGCTCGGCTCCGGAGATGTGGTCGCGAAACCGGATGTGACCCTGCTGGACGGGAAGACGGTGCATTTCCAGGACGGGACGCGGCACGATTTCGACGTCATCGTCTATTGCACCGGATACAACATCACCTTTCCCTTTTTCGATCCGTCGTTCCAGAGCGCGCCGGACAACCGGATATCGCTCTACAAGCGAATTTTCGCGCCAGGTATCGACGATCTCGCGTTCGTCGGATTCGCCCAGCCGTTCCCCACTCTCTTCCCGTTCGTGGAGTGCCAGGCGCGACTGGTGGCCGCATGGGCGGCGGGCCATTACCTGCCGCCGCCGGCGGAAACGATGCGGCAGGTGATCACCGCCGATCAGCAGCGGTTCACCGGGCATATCGTGGACCGCCCGCGCCATACCCAGCAGTTGGACTACTGGGTCTACGAGCGGGATCTGCGGCTCTCGGAGATCCCGGCGGGCCTGCGCCGGGCCCGGCACGCGGTCTCCGGGCGTCCGGGATGACCGCGCGGCCGCGGACCGATCGCCGCACCCCGCAGCGCGGCGACCAGCGGCGCGCCGCGTTACTGATCGCGCTGGACGAACTGCTGCGGGAGAACGGCGGACGGCTCGAACCGATCAATATCGCCGAGATCTCCCGGCGGGCGGGTCTGACCCGCTCGGCCTTCTACTTTTACTTCGAGAACAAGGCCGCCGCCGTGGCCGCCGCGCTGGAGCAGGGTTACGAGGAAGTCTTCCGCGTCAACGACATCCTGGTCGGCGGCGCGGGGGAGCCGGCCGTGCGCATCGAGGCCACGATCCGCGGGCTGGTCGATTTCTGGGACCGCCACCGGCATCTGTACCGCGCGGTGCTGACCGCGCGCAGCGTGTCCCCGGCGATCCACGATCTGTGGGAATCCGATCGCCAGGAATTCGTGCCGTCCATCGCCGCCATGATCGAAGCCGAACGGGCCGCGGGCCGCGCGCCCGCCGGCGGCGACGCCACCGCCCTGGCCGATGTCCTGCTGCTGCTCAACGAACGGCTCCTCGAACGCCTCACCTACGGCATCGAACTGGACCGGGAGAGCTATATCGAATCCGTGGTCGGTGTCTGGCTGCGTTCGATCTACGGCAGCGATCATCCGGGCCCGGGCGGCGGCACACCGCCCCGGACCGTCGCATCCACCATCGCGAGGAACCACTCATGACCCTGTATCGGATATCCGACGGCGCCACCGCGTCCGGCCGGGCCGACGTGACCTTCCGGTCCGGCTCCGACGACTGCCACGCCTGGCATTTTCCCGCCGCGTCCACCGCGCTGGAAGGACCGGCCGGGCGGCCCGTGGCCGTGATGGCCCACGGTTTCGGCGGGACCAAGGACTCCGGCCTGGAACCCTTCGCGCGGGCCTACGCCGCGGCCGGGATAGATGTACTGGCCTTCGATTTCCGGTACTTCGGTGCCAGCGGCGGCACTCCCCGCCAGCGTATCCGGATGGCCGAGCAACTCGCCGACTACCGGGCCGCCGTCGGGGCGGCGGCGCGGCTGCCCGGGGTGGACCCCGGGCGCGTGATCCTGTGGGGTGTCTCGTTGTCGGGCGGTCACGTACTCGCGGCGGGCTCCGCCGGTCGCGCCACCGCGGCCAAGACCGGCACCGCCCATATCGCCCTGGCCGCGCTGGTATCACTCACCCCGCTGGTGGACGGCCGGGCCGCCGCCGCCCTGGCGATGAAGCACGGCGGGGCGGCGGCCACCGCGCGGGGCGCGGCGGCCGCACTGCGCGCCCGTCTCGGCGCGGCGGCCGGAGGCGCCGGTCTCATCCCGCTGGTGGGTGAGCCGGGCGAACCGGCCGCGCTGGCGCTGGCGGGTTATGCCGATTCCTATCGGGCCCTGGCCGGGCCCACCTGGCGAAACGAGATCGATTCGAGTGTGTTGCTGCAGCTTCCGGGTTACCGGCCCGCCCGCGCGGCATCCACGCTGAACCTCCCGGTCCTGGTGCAGATCGCCGATTTCGACCGGGGCGCGCCCCCGTACGCGGCGGCCAAGGCGGCCTTCGCGGCGCGGGCCGAGGTCCGGCACTACCCCTGCGATCATTTCGGGGTCTGGCCGGGGAACCGGTTCTTCGAGCCGGCCGTGCGGCACCAATTGTTGTTCCTGAGCCGTCATCTCGCGGTGGACGGCGACCGATAGCGCCGCGGTGCGGGACCGGCCGGTGCCGGAATCGTGGCCCCGCGCCGGGCGTCACCAAACCGGATCAGGAAGCGGCCGGACCGGCGGTGAGGTCGCGTGCGGCGGCATCCAGTACGCGGCCGAAGGCGTAGCCCATCACGGGCCGGACCACCCGGCGGGTGAGGAGCGCGCCGACGAACGGCAGGCGCAGTTCCACGGTGGTGGTCCACAGCACCCGGGCACCGGCGGCGGTGTCGGTGACCTCGACCCGGCCGTGTTCGTGCCGCGACGGTGGAAAACTGCGATAGACGTGGTATTCGAACGCGTGTGGCGGGTCGTAGGCGGTGATCCGTTCCCAGAACACCCCGACGAACCAGACCAGGAACCGTACCGCGCCCCGGCCGTACGGTGCGCCCTCTCCCGGAGTCGTCAGGCGTTCGTGCAGCACCAGCGGGATGCGGGTGTAGTTGTGCGCGTCGCTGATCCAGTCGAATACCGATTGCCCGGACGCGGCGATGGTGCGTTCGACGGTGATCGTTTCCATGGTGTGCCTCCCCTTGATATCGCGTTCCGCGCGGGGTATCCGGCGGGTCGACATCTACTACATTCGATAGTAGATGACCGCGGGGTCGTGTGTCCGGCACTTGCCGGAAACCGCCCGGTGCCGGATTTGCTCCGCCGCCGGATACCCGGCCCCGGGTCCGGCCCGAATCCATGTACGGCCGTGCACAGGCGTGAGTGGGCTCACCGGGCCCTGGGCCGGGCGCAGTGGGCCGGGCGGACATTCGGGCCGGCTTCTCGACCTGCGGTAACCGTCCATCGTGGCGCCGATCCGGGCCGGCCGGTCGGTTGTGTCCGGGTGGGGCACGGACCGCTGGGGTAGCGTCACCCGAACCGGGCGATGTGAGACACACCAAATTGCAGGCGGGTAACACCAGTTGTGAATGCGCTTACCCCCACGAAGATTCGGCATATCGTCGGGCGGGTAGTACCTGGGGTCGGCGGTGGTTTCGCGGCCGCCGGCCCTCGATTGAGACACAGGAGCAGAATGAGTGCCAAAACTGAACTCGTCCGCGAACTGAACGGACCCACCGCGGCTTCGGAAATGCTTTCCGACCGCGAGGTCGAGGATCTGCTCGGCTTGTTCCGGGCGGCCCAGCAGCAGGAGAAGGATCTGCTCATCGAGGCCGTGAACGGTATGATCCGCTTCTTCCCGCCGCCGTTCAAAGCGATCACCCGCCGGATCATGTTCGGGGATCTACTCGAAAAATGAGCGATCTGGTAACCCGCGCGCAGATGATTCTGCTGGCGCGCACGCTACATGTCCCGGTGGAGCGCATCTCCTATCTCGAGAAGCTCGGGGCCGAGCATCTCAACGAACTCGAACAGCGGATATCGGGCCGGATCTTCGAGTACCACGGTGAGATGTTCAAACGGATCGGCAAGCTGATCCCGATCATCCCGCTCACGGTATCGCTGCCGCTGGTGCAGCGCATCGTGCCGCCCATGATGACCGGCCGGGCCGCCGGTGCCGTGGGTGTCGAGTATCCCGACGCGGCCGCCGATACGCTGACCATGCTGAAAACCGGCTACGCCGCGGATTGCACCCCCTATGTGGATCCCAAGGCCCTCGGCGAACTGGGCGACATCATGGCCTCCGAGCCGCTGGTGGCGATCGTCAACGAGGTGCTACGCCGCAAGGATCACATCACCGCCGGGCCGTTCCTGGCCTACGCCACGCCGAAAATGGTGGCCGCTGTCGAACAGGGCACCCTCGACGACGAAGGCATCATCTTCTCCGCCGCCTACGCCTACAACGCGATCGCGATCAGCAACATACTGCGCCAGTTGCTGACCGGGCAGTCGCGACGTATTCCGCGGATGATGGAGACGGTGCTGGCCGGAACCTCGGAGCTACAGGAGGCCGCGATTTCGGTCATGTCGCGTGCCGACGGCGACGTGGTGGGCCAGATCGGCGATATCCTGCTCGGGCTGGCCACCCCCGAGGCGCTGGGCAAGCTGTCGGCCCACACCATTCAGCGGGGTGCGGCACCCGAGCTGATGACGTTCGTCTCCAAGATGACCGCGCCGGCACTGCAGCGGCTGGCGATGAACCCGATCTTCGCCAATACCGCGGCCTTGATCGCGATCGTGGAATCGCTGATCGTGGCCTTCGATACCGGACCGTGGCGGGGATTGCTGGTGCTGACCGAACGCACGCATCCCGATGTCCAGCGCTATGTCGCCGGACTGGTCGCCCGGATGCCGCAGGAGCGGATCGCCGAACTGACCGAGGTGGCCAACGCCGGTGACCTGTGGCCGGAGCTGCTCCGGTTGCTGTCGCTCGCCGAGATTCCCGCGCAACAGCGGATCGGCGCGATCTGGGCGCAGCTGCCCGCCGAACGCCGGGCGGGCCTGCACCGGCGGATCGCCGAACTGCAACTCGACGGCGCCCTGGCCGCCATTGTCGAGCAGGTGCCCAATGTCTCCGTGGAGGAGGTGTTCTATCAGCGCCGCCGGCGAGGTCGCCGGCGCAGCGGCGCGCCGGATAGCTGGAGTGTTGCCTGATCGTTTGCGGGCCGTGTTCCGCCGTCGCCGATTCGTAGCCGAACCGGCGTAGGTGTGGTGATTGCGGCCCGCAACGCGGGGAATATCTGTATCGTCGGAGAGTTCTCGGATTTTCTCGTAGTTTCGCTCGGAATTTGCCATCCCTCGCCGGAGGCGGCGGCGGATCGAGAGAAGAGGTGGACACGAGATGACCTACGGACGGATTTCCCATCGAATGCGCCGGCTGGCGTTGCTCGCCGGATTCGCGGCGGTGCTCGCGCCCGCCGCGCCCGCGGTCGCCGATCCGCTCTGGCCCAACGGCCCGAACGTGCCCGGCGTACCCGCGATCATCCCGACCCAGGCACCGTGCTCCACGGCCGCCCGGGCCTGCCTGCGGCTGTCGTCCAACGAGGTCTGGCTGATGGACAACGGCAAGGTGGTTTACGGCCCGACCCCCATGTCACACGGGATGCCCGGCTTCGAGACGCCGCCCGGCGTATTCGATGTCGACTTCAAACGGCCGTATCACTGGAGCACCATGCACCATGCGCCGATGCACTACGCCGTCTTCTTCAACGGCGATATCGCCTTCCACATCGGGCCGGTGGAACACCAGTCGCACGGATGTATACGACTGACCGAACCCGGTGCCGTCGCGGTCTACCACTATCTGAATCCGGGTGATGTCGTAGAAGTCGTGCCCTGACCGCCGTCGCGGCGGCCTACGCCGCGCCGTCGGGGCCGACCCGGTACCGCGTTCTCCGATCCGATTTCGTAGGCTGGCCGCATGTGGATCATCGTGGCCGTCTCCATCATCAGTTGCGTGCTCATCGCCATCGGCTTCGCCATCGGCCTGCCCGACTGATCGCCGGCTCGCTGTCCGGTAGCCGCCCGCGATCCGGGCGGTTCCATCCGCGTGGGTCCGGTACGGGACCGCGGATCAATTCTGGTGGTCCTCCACCTCCGCGCCCGGGTCCGGCCGGTCGACGACGACCGGCCGCAGGCGCGCCCAGGCCAGGAACGCCACGGCGAACACGACCATGCCCAGCCCGGCCCAGAGATTCACATTGATGCCGCCGGTCTTGGCCTCCTCCATCGCGGTGTCGTGGAAGAACCCCATGATCACCAGCACGATGCCGTAGAGGCCGAGCAGGCCGCCGACGATGGTACGGATATCGAAGAGCACGGTGATTTCCTATCCGGTGGCGATATTGAGGACGATCACGAGCACCAGCGCGATACCGGCCAGCAGGACCGGGCGCTGATACCAGGGCAGGGTGGCGGCCTCGGGGTCGGTGCGCAGCTCCTTCGGAGTCTCCGAGTACACCAGGCCGACGAGTTCGGACGCGGGTTTCGGCGCCGTCACCATGGTGACCACCACACTGACCACGATATCCACCACGAAGGCCGCGCCCGCGGCGACGAAACTGACGCCCTGGCCCGACAGTGAGAACACGCCGGTCTCGTTCAGGACGAAGATGGTGATCGCGATCGCGGTGCCGGCCACCAGTCCGGTCCAGCCCGCCGTGGGCGTCATCCGTTTCCAGAACATGCCCAGGATGAAGGTGGCGAACAGCGGGGCGTTGAAGAAGCTGAACAGCGTCTGCAGGTAGTCCATGATGTTGCTGAACCCGCCCGCGATGAACGCGGTGAAGATCGCCGCCACGGTGGCGCCCACCGTCGCCAGCCTGCCGACGGTCAGATAGTAGGTATCGGACCTGTCCTTGACCACGTACTGCTGCCACAGGTCGATACTGAACACGGTGTTGAACGCCGAGACGTTGGCGGCCATACCGGCCATGAACGCGGCCAGCAGTCCGGCCAGGCCCACCCCCAGCAGGCCGTTGGGCAGTACCTCCTTCATCAGGTACAGCAGCGCCTGGTTGTAGGTGGTATCGCTCTGCACATCGGGATTCGCGGTGACCGCCTGTTTGTACTCGGCCATCTGCGGCACCAGTACCGCGCTGATCATGCCGGGGATGATCACGATGAGCGGGATGAAGATCTTCGGGTAGGCGCCGATGATCGGGGTGCGGCGGGCCGCCGCGATGGAATGCGTGGCCAGCGCGCGCTGCACCTCGACGAAGTTGGTGGTCCAGTAGCCGAACGAGAGCACGAAGCCGAGACCGAACACGATGCCCATGATGGACAGGAAATCGTTGGCGAAACCGGACAGCGCGTTACCGGGCCAGGAGTCCAGCTGTTCGGGCCCGCCCGGGGATGCGGCGACCTTGTCCTGCAGGCCGTCCCAGCCACCCACCCGGTGCAGGCCGATCAGGGTGAGCGGCAGCAGCGCGGCCACGATCACGAAGAACTGCAGGACCTCGTTGTAGATCGCGGCCGACAGGCCACCCAGGGTGATGTAGGAGAGCACGATGATCGCCGCGACGATCACCGACACCCACAGCGGCCAGCCCAGCAGGACATTCAGGATGGTGCCCAGCAGATACAGGTTCACCCCGGCGATGAGGACCTGCGCGACAGCGAAACTGAGCGCGTTCACCAGGTGCGCGCCGGTGCCGAAGCGGCGCCGCATGAATTCCGGCACACTGCGGACCTTGGAGCCGTAGTAGAACGGCATCATCACCACGCCGAGGAACAGCATGGCGGGTACGGCGCCGATCCAGAAATAGTGGAAGGCCGGGAAGCCGTATTCCGCGCCGTTGGCCGACATACCCATGATCTCGACGGCGCCGAGATTCGCGGAGATGAACGCGAGACCGGTGACCCAGGCGGGCAGTGATCTTCCGGACAGGAAGAAATCCATACTGGACGACACCCGCTGCCGGGCCAGCAGCCCGATCCCGAGGACGAAGACGAAATAGAGGGCGACGATCGCGTAGTCGACGGGCTGGGCATCGAGCCGCAGCACCTCACCTTCCGCGAATGTGTCGACGACCTCCTGGGACAACTCGAACTGCGGCATACGAACTTCTCCTCGAGCGGCCACGGCAACCGCGCGCGGCGCGTCCCACCGAATCGCCGATGACCGGCCGCACTACCAGAACGGGCTTCTGGCGGATCAAACGTACCGCGCGCGATGGTCGGCGCGGGCGATCTTCGACAGATGCCGGGCGTGTCCGGGAGGCGCCCCGCAGTCGCGCCGAGACGGGGCGCGGGACCCGCCGGTGGGCATGATTTGCACAGATGCGTACGCCACTATGCGGGCGCAGGCTCTCGTCCGCCGTGCCGCTGGTTGCTACCATGGACGACGGCGCATCCCGAATACAGTGTGCGCCAGGGAATTACGGTCCCTGGCGCCCCTGTGGTGTGCGCGGGTTTCGTGGTCACCGATGTAGGGGTTGCCGTGATCATACGCGTGCAGAGCACCGAATTGTCCAGTGTGCAGCGTTTCGTACTCCGTCTGATCCGGGATTGGGGGCCGGGGCCCGAGCGGATCGGCGGTATCGCGCTCCTCGGGTGTCCGTTACCCAGAGCCCGCCGCCGCGCCGGAACCACGGCCGATCTGCTGGTCTGGACTCCGCACACCTGCACTCTGGTCGTCGTGGCCGATTTCGGTTCGGTGCAGCACGGCACGCTGCACACGCCGGCCGGGAGCCGGTGGCAGGTCGATGATCGCGATGCGGATCTGCGGCCCGGTCCGTCGGCCGCCAATCCGTTGCAACGGGCACGCCGGCAACGAGCCGAGCTGGCCGGGCTGCTGCGCCGGCACGGGCTGTCCGAACAGATCGACGTTCTCGTGGTGCTGATCCCCAAGACC
Source organism: Nocardia sp. NPDC003345 (assembly GCF_053589395.1). Lineage (NCBI taxonomy): Bacteria > Bacillati > Actinomycetota > Actinomycetes > Mycobacteriales > Nocardiaceae > Nocardia > Nocardia sp. NPDC003345. Next base: position 1,014 of record NZ_JBSFRU010000148.1, on the reverse strand, counting down.
GGTTCCCGGATGAGCTGGACCCCGCCGCCGCGGGAGTCGGGCGAAGAAGTGATCCTGGTCCGGATCGGGCAGTCGGGCGGCCTCGGCGAATACTTCGGGCGTCCGGCCGACGCCGGGGTCCGCTGGCGCGCCGCCGATATCGCCGGGGCGTTCGAGGCGCTGGGCGTTTCGCGGTCCACCCCGGAGCCGGACGAACTCGCCGCCGAGGGATTCCCGGCGGATCCCGGTCGCGCACCCGCGCCGCCGCCGGAAACCCCGGCCGGGGATCGGCCGGGTGGCGGCCGGTTCGAGAAGGCGGGCCGGGCCCTCCGGCGCCGGGCGACCGCTGTTCCGGGGCCGGTAGCACCGGCGGTCGCGAGTGGTTCCACCCGTGAGACTTCGGAGGTCGCGGAACCGGCGGTACCGCCCGCGGCGACGAGTGTTCCGGAGGCTCCGCCGTCACCGGCTGCCGCGGCGGCACCGGTGGAACAGCTCGCGGACGGGGGCCGGCCCCGGGCCGGGGAAGTGCGATCCGGCGTCGCGAACGGTCCGGTGCCGGACGGTCCACGGGTGCGGGGTGCGGAGTCGACCGGTGGTGCCGGTCCGGTGCCGGCCGGCGCGCCGGTGCGTGGAGCGGGGTCGTCGAGCGGTGTGGGGCGGGTGCCGGATACGGCGGCTGCCGTCCGGTCGAGTACGGATTACCCGGCGGCCAGCGGATCGTCGGGCAGCCATCCGGCCGGAACGGGTAGACGAACGGAACCGGACCGTGCCGCGGTGGGCCGGGCAGGCGATGACGAGCACTCGCGGGCCGACCGGCCGCGACCCGCAATCCGCGGGGGCAGCGTGGAAACCCCCGCACGGGAACGGGAGTCCGTGCCACGTCCCGGACCGCCGGCCGAATCGACGCCCGCCGCCCGCGGCAGTAGCAGCACGATGTCTCCGAAACACTGCTGGCCCGCTCGCTGGGCGCCGTGGTCCGCCCGTACGGCCACTCTGCTGGCCACCGGCTCATCGGACGCCGAGGCACTGACCGGA
>NZ_JBSFRU010000147.1:0-14529 GCF_053589395.1 Nocardia sp. NPDC003345 | reverse complement strand
AAATCCGGGGGGAACGCGCCCGCATCCTCCGATCGGAGGATGCGGGGAGGACACGAGGAGGATCCGCGACCGCCGCGGCCTCGGCGCGGTCACATGCGCGCGTACTTGGCGCAGGCGAAATCGTAGAGGCCGTAGGCGGCGATCCCGAGCCCCGCCGCGATCAGCAGGAACATCCCGAATGGCTGGGCCCCCAGCGTTTTCAGTGCCGCGTCCAGGCCCGACGCCTTACCCGGGTCGGCCTGCGCGACCGCGACGATCACCAGCGCACCCACGCCGCCGATGGCGAGGCCCTTGCTGAGGTAGCCCACGGTCCCGAGCCGCCGCAGCAGCGCGCTGTCGGTGCGCAGTTCTTTCATGAACTTGCGCGTCACACCCTTGTAGACGTGATAGCCCCCGACACCGATGATCACCAGGCCGGCGACGACGAGGACGGCTTTGCCCGCCGAGTTCTGCATCAGCCGGGCCGACAGGCCGGCACTCTCACCACCACTGGACCGTCCGCTGCCGCGGATGAAGCCGAAGGCGGTGACACCGTAGGAGATATAGACCAGCGCGACGGCGAACGCCTTGACCCGGTGCAATACCGCGGATCCACCGCTCTTCTCCGCCAGCCGGGCACCGATCCCGAGGATCGCCTCCGCGAGCCGCCACAGCGCCATGAACGCGAACGCGACCAGGCCGATCCACAGCACGAACACACCGCCGGGTTCGGCGGCCAGCGTCCCCATCGCACCGGACTGATCCGTGGCGCCCCCGCCGGATCCCAACGCGATACGCACCGCGAGATATCCGATCAGCAGGTGCACGACACCGGCCATGACGAAACCGGCGCGGGCACCGCGCTCGAACGCGCGATGACCGGTGATCCGGTGCATCGCCGAAGCCGGTCTGGACAGCGAAACCTGGGACATCGAGACCCTCCTGCTACCGGAGGAGCGCCGCCACCGCGGCCCCGGGCACCCTCGGCCACGCCTGCCCGGGGGAAATTCCCTGAACGGCGCGGCTTCTCAGTGCCTGGGGTACCGCTGCTGCGCGCGCCTCCTTCGTGATCGAACCGATGCCCGCCGCATACCCGGCAGCCACCGCACGAAACGGTCACGCGGGCACTGCTGGATGGGACCGCCGCTCATTCGGTGCCGTCGGCGGTATCGAGCAGCCCCGCCAGCTCGTCGAGCAGGACGACGACCCGTTCCCGCTGCGCGGGTGCCAGATGCGGCAATTCGACGGCCAGGGCACTGTCGATCGGGGCGCGGCCGCGGGCCCGGAAGACGTCCTGGGCCACCGTGGGATTCACCGTCACCCGGACCCGGCGCGCGTCGTCCGGATCGGGTGCGGTCGTCAGCAGCTCCTGCTCCCGGAAGCGGGCCACGATGCGCGAGACCAGGCTCTGGGTGATCGCGGTCCGCCGGGTGATATCGCGAATGGACGAGGCGGGATGCAACGCGACGTCCTCGAGGACCGCGTATTCGCTGGGGGGTATCCGGCGGCGACCGGTGTTCCCGGTCGCGACGAACGCGATCGCCCGTAACCGGCGGGCGATCAAATGCAGGCTGGCAGCGTCCACCCACGGCAATATACATCTCTATTCATATAATTTAAGATCCATCACTATGTATGGAAAATCCGGCGCCTTCCACCGGGCCCGCCACGGGCTGGATACCGACCTCGGCCTGTTCCGCACGCACCGCCGCGTCCCGCTGACCACCGTGGTTTCCGGGCGCACCGTGCTGATCACCGGCGCGTCCTCGGGGATCGGCCGCGCGACGGCGGTGCGGCTCGGAGCGGCCGGTGCCACCGTGGCGCTGGTGGCCCGCCGGGAAGCGGAACTGGAGGAGGTCGCCGCGGAGATCCGGCAGCACGGCGGCACGGCCACCGCGCATCCCTGCGATCTCAACGATTTCGACGCCCTCGATACCACGGTGGCCGCGATACTCGCCGAACACGGCGGCGTGGACGTTCTCGTCAACAATGCCGGGCGTTCGATCCGGCGCCGGCTCGACGAATCCTATGACCGCTTCCACGATTTCGAACGCACGATGCGACTGAACTACTTCGCCGCCACCCGCCTGATGCTCGCGGTGCTGCCCGGTATGCGGGCCCGGCGGTCGGGTCATATCGTCAACGTACTGTCGGTCGCGAACCAGTTCGGCGGGCCGGGCTACAGCGCCTACGTGGCCTCCAAGGCCGCCCTCGATTCTTTGGCCGGCAGCCTGGACGCCGAAACGCTCTCGGACAACGTCCGCTTCACCTCGATGTACATGCCGCTGGTGCGAACTCCCATGCTCGCCCCCAACGCGCGCTACCGCGACAGCGCCGCGCTGACACCGGAGCAGGGGGCCGAGGCCGTATGCCGGACGCTTATCGATCGCCCGCGTCACAGCGGACCGCTGCTGGGCCGCCTGGCCGCGCTGCTCGATATCGCGTTCCCCGAGTACTCGGCGTCCAAGCGCCACGCCAGGTTCACCGGCGGGATGTGAACGGCGGCGACTGGCCCGCCCGGAAATAATAGCGTACGGTGTACGTTGTTGCGTGCCGGCAGCGATACCGGCGCGCGACCCCACCATCCGGAACCGCGCCGTCAGGAGTCGACCCATGCCCCGACCGGGCCGTACCGCCACCCCGCCCCGCTGGCTCAAACCCATGAACCGTGCCTTCCTGCTCATCCGGAAGTTCGGCGGCATGCGGGAGCTGACGGTGCTCACCGTGCCGGGCCGGCGTAGCGGTAAACCGCGCAGCACACCGCTGACCGTGATCACGCTCGACGGCGACCGCTATCTGCTGGAGGGATTTCCCGGCGCCGATTGGGCCCGCAACATCCGCGCCGCGGGCGGATTCGCCGAGTTCGCCACCGGCCGCACCGTGGAACGTGTACACCTCGCCGAACTCGAACCGGAGGCGGCCATACCGGTGTTGCGGGCCTGGCCGGAACTCGCCGGTACCGACGGCCCGCGCCTCATGCGCGACGCGGGCGTGGTCGAGGCGGTGACACCGGATGCGTTCGCCACGCTGGCGGGACGATGTGCCGTCTTCCGCATCGATCCGGCCTGACGGATCCCGGCCGCGGGCCGAACGACACCCCGGCATCCGCCCGAACGGCGTTGCCTCGCAACGTCCGACGGCGGATGTGCCGTGGTCCGGGCCCCGCTAAGCTCATCGGCGATGACCATCGACCTCATGCTCGACTCGCTCGACGGACTATCGGTCGGGGATGCCCTGGGAGCGGAGTTCCCGGTGATGCGCCGCACGCTCGCCGAACTGCGCGCGGGACATCTCACGCCCGGACCGTGGGGCTGGACCGATGACACCGAGATGGCGTGCTCGGTGGTGACCGAACTGCTGGCGCACGGGAGCATCGACCAGGATCGGCTGGCCGCGGCCTTCGCCCGCCGGTTCGATCCGCGCCGCGACTACGGCTTCCTCGCGGTCACCACCCTGCGGCGGATCGGCCGCGGCGAGCCGTGGCGGGCGGTATCCGCCGCCGCCTACGACCACCAGGGGTCGTGCGGAAACGGCGCGGCGATGCGGGTCGCGCCGCTGGGTGCGTACTTCGCCGCGCGCCCGGAACGGATTGTCACCGAGGCGGTCCGGTCGGCGGAGGTGACGCATCTGCACCCCGAAGGCGTGGCGGGCGCCGTCGCGGTGGCGGTGGCCGCGGGAGTCGCCGCCCGGGCCCGCGGCGCAGCGGCCCGGCCCACGCCCGGCGAGTTCGTCACCGCGGTGCTGGAACCGCTCGCCGACAGCGAGACCACCCGGCTCATCCGGCACGCCCGCACTCTGCTCGGCGCCTCCATCGAGCAGGCCGCCGCCGAACTGGGCAACGGGTCCCGGGTCACCGCCCAGAACACGGTGCCGTTCACGATCTGGGCCGCCGCGCGGCATCTCGACGACTACCCGGCCGCGGTCCTCACCTGCCTGGAGGCCGACGGCGATATCGATACGACCGCCGCCATCACCGGCGGTATCGTGGCCGCCTGCACCGGTTCCGGATCCGGCGCCGCCGGGCCGCCACCGGCGTGGGTCGCGGCGCGCGAACCCCTGCCCGCGTGGTTCACGCGCGAACGTGAGGCGCGAGCCCGTCCGGCATCGCTGTCCGGCCGGATCCGCCGCCTGTTCCGGAGTTCCTGACTCCCGGACGCGGGCCCGCTACGGATAGCCGGTGGCTATCGGTAAGGTGACGCGCAGCACGCGCGCGCTGTCGCGTCCGAGTAATTCGCATCGATGATCGTCGGCGTCGTGGCCCGCCTCGGGCGGCCGGACACCGCTGCCAGTTTCGAAATCGTGTCGAGGACGAACTGAGAGGATCTGATGGGCCGGGATCTGACGCAAAAAGAGTTGCTGGTGGAACTGGAGCCGGTGGTCGCCGAGAATCTCGACCGGCACCTCGGCACCGCCAAGGAGTGGCATCCGCACGACTACGTGCCCTGGGACGAGGGCCGTAATTTCGCCGCCATGGGCGGGCAGGACTGGGATCCCGAGCAGTCACGGCTGTCCGAGGTCGCCAAGATCGCCATGATCACCAACCTGCTCACCGAGGACAATCTGCCCTCCTACCACCGCACGATCAGCGAGCACTTCTCCCGCGACGGCGCCTGGGGCACCTGGGTGGACCGCTGGACCGCGGAGGAGAACCGGCACGGCATCGCCATGCGCGACTATCTGGTCGTCACCCGCGGGGTCGACCCGGTGGCGCTGGAGAACGACCGGATGGTGCACCTGACCCGCGGCGTGCACGCGCCCGAGTATTTCCACGGCATGCTCGACCAGGTGGTCTATGTGACCTTTCAGGAGCTGGCCACCCGGATCAGCCACCGCTGCACCGGCAAGGTGTGCGACGACCCGGTGGCCGACGCGCTGCTCAAGCGGATCGCCACCGACGAGAACCTGCATATGCTCTTCTACCGCAACCTCGCCGACGCGGCGTTCGACCTCTCGCCGGACCAGGCGATGGAATCGGTCACCAAGATCATCCTGGATTTCGCCATGCCGGGCCGCGGTATGCCGAACTGGCGGCGCAACGGGGTGCTGATGGTCAAACACGGCATCTACGATCTGCGCCAGCATCTCGACGAGGTTCTCATGCCGGTGCTGCGGATCTGGCGGGTCTTCGAACGCGAGGATTTCACCGCCCGCGGTGAACAGGCCCGGGAGCGGCTGGCCGAATATCTGGAGAAACTCGGTAAGGATGTCCGGCGGTTCGAGGAGCAGCGAGCACGTCTGGTCGAACGCGAGGCGCGCCGGGCCGCCGCGGTGGGCTGACCGGGCGCCGCCGCTAGTCGGCCGGAGCCGCCGCCGGAGTCCGCGCGGCGGGTAGCCGGATCGCGCCGCACAGCAGCGCGGCCACGACACACAGGCCCGCGGCCACGAAGAACGCGCTGTCGTAGGAGCCGTGGGCGTCGCGGATATATCCCGCGCCGAACGCGGCCACCGCGGCGCCGATCTGGTGTGCCGCGAAGACCCAGCCGAAGACCACCGGGGCCGCGGCGCCGAACCACCTGCGGCACAGCGCGATCGTGGGTGGTACGGTCGCCACCCAGTCCAGGCCGTAGAAGACGATGAACACCCAGGTACCGGGCTCGGCATGGGGTGAGAGCAACGCGGGCAGCGCCAGCAGCGACGCACCCCGGCCCAGGTAGTAGATCACCAGCAGGAGGCGGGCGTCGACCCGGTCGGTGAGCCATCCGGAGAACACGGTTCCGGCGACATCGAAGATGCCCACGGTGGCTAGTAGGGAGGCCGCCACCGTGGTCGGCATCCCGTGATCGTGCGCGGCCGGGATGAAATGTGTACCGATCAACCCGTTGGTGGTCATACCGCAGATCGCGAAACTGGCCGCCAGCAGCCAGAAGGCCCGTACCCGCAACCCCTGGGCCAGCCCACTCGCGGCGGCCGCGAAACTGCCGGTGGGCAACGGCTCGGGCGCACCGCCGGGTTCGCCGCCGAACGGCGTGATGCCGATGTCCTGCGGCCGGTCGCGGATGAACAGCAGCACCAGCGGGATCACCGCGAGCGCGGCGACGGTCACGATCACCGAGGCCCAGCGCCACCCGAACCGGTCGGTCACATCGGCCACCACCGGCAGGAAGATGAGCTGTCCGGTCGCCCCGGCCGCGGTGAGCAATCCGGTGACCAGGCCCCGGCGCGCGACGAACCAGCGGGTCGAGACGGTGGCCACGAAACCCATGGAGATGGATCCGGTCCCCAGCCCGACCAGCACACCCCACAGCAGGACCATCTGCCAGCTCGCCGTCATGAAGATGCCGACACCGGTCCCCAGCGCGATCGCGACCAGCGCCCCGGTGAGGATCGGCCGCACGCCGAATCGGTCCATGAGCGCCGCGGCGAACGGAGCGGTGACGCCGAACAGCACCATATTCACCGACATCGCGGCGCCGATGGTGGCATGCGACCAGCCGAATTCGTGGTGTAGCGGGGTCATCATCACGCTGGGCACCGCGCGGAACCCGGCCGCGCCGAGTATCGCCACGAAACTCACACCGGCGACGATCCACGCGAAATGCACGCGTGGTCTGCGGCCCCCGGGCGCCGGGGCCTTGCCGGTATCGATATGGATCGTCACGAGGATTCAGCATCCGGTAGCGGGCGCACGGCCACCAGTGGCAGGATTGCCAATATGCGGGAAAATCATGCCACCGGATCGATCGGTGGCGCCACACCCGAGCGTCATCGGATCGCCGTGCTGCTACTCGAACCCGCGATCGGCTTCGACGCGACCATTCCGCCGCTGCTGTTCGGCGAGGCCACCGGCGACGGCGGAGTTCCGCTGTACGAGGTGGTGCTGTGCGCGCTCGAGCCGGGGCCGGTGCGGACAACATCCGGGTACTCCCTGGTCGCCACCGCCGGCCCCGAAGCACTCGCCGTCGCCGATACCGTGATCGTGCCGGGCACGCGATACGCGCCCGCCCGCCGGGACGGGCGCCTGAACCCCGCGCTCGCCGCGGCATTGGCGGCTGTTCCGGCCGGAACCCGGATGGTGTCGATCTGCACCGGCGCCTTCGTACTCGCGGCCGCGGGCCTGCTGGACGGCCGCCGCGCGACCACCCATTGGCAGTACGCCGACGCGTTCCGCCGCCTGTACCCCGCGGTCGAACTGGACGAATCGGTGTTGTTCGTGGACGAGGGCAGCCTGCTCAGTTCGGCCGGCCTGGCCGCCGGAATCGACCTGTGCCTGCACATCATCCGGCGCGATCACGGCGCCGGGGTGGCCAATCGCGTGGCCCGGCACTGTGTGGTACCCGTCTTCCGCGAGGGCGGGCAGGCACAGTTCATCGAGCATCGGATCCCCGACAGCGACGACCGCAGTACCGCGAGCGCCCGGGCCTGGGCGCTGGGAAATCTGGCCGAACCGCTGAGTGTGGCGACCCTGGCCGCGCATGCCCGGATGAGCCCGCGGACGTTCAGCCGGCGCTTCCAGGCGGAAATGGGGATATCGCCCGGGGCGTGGCTGCGCGACCGCCGGATCCAGCGGGCCCGCGAACTCCTGGAATCCGCGGATATCCCGATGGACGCGGTGGCCGCGAGATCCGGGCTGGGTTCGCCGGATAATCTGCGCCACCACCTGCGACGCAGCCTCGGTATGTCGCCGTCGGCCTACCGCCGCACCTTCACCGCGCCCTGACCGCGGCACGAGATCCGAATGTGTCCCGCGTCTCTGCGCGCATACCCCGGCGAAGGCGGGGTATGACGGCGGAGTCTTCGTACCGGCCACGCCGGTACGGATAATTTTCTGCCGGATCCACCTTGGGAGAAGTAGCCGATCATGATCGTTTCGCAGACCGCCCAGCACACCGCCCCGGCCACGGGGACCGCGCACGATTCGCGGGTACGGCGGTACGGCACGGTGATCTGGTTCGACGCCCAGAAGGGGTTCGGCTACCTCGCTCCCGAAGACGATATCGCCCCGGTGTACGTGGAGTACCGCAGTATCGACGAGACCGGTTACCGGACGCTGTTCCAGGGCGAACGGGTCGAATTCACCAGCGCCCAGCGCCCGGGCGGCGCGGAGGCCGTCACCGTACGGCGTTGCGAGCGGCCCGACGCCGCCTCGCCGGTCGCGAGCGCGCACGGCGTCGGGTAAGCACTGGGCGGAACCTGCCCGAAACCGGTGTTTCGTTACCGCTGCCATGGGCAATCGCGGCCCATGGACGCCGACAACGTGAGTAGGGCAGACCCACCGGACGCCCCGCGCGGGCCGCATACCCAGGTCACCGTCGATGATCTGCGACGACTGCTCGCGGCCCCCGACGACCGGGCCACCCTGGTGCTCACGGCGGGCCGGATCGACCTGGAGACCGACACCGAGGCCGTCGCCCGGAGCCTGGCCGTCGTCACGCGGGCCGAACTGGCCGCGCGGGTCGGCACGGATCCGGACCCGACGGCACTCGGCAACCAGGCCGCCGAGTTGAACACGGAGATCCGGCTGCTGGGTTCCTGAACCGGTTCCGGCGGCTCAGTAGAAAACCGGCCCGGGCACCCCGCCGCCCACCGCGACCGCGTCGCCGGTGATCGCGATACTGCGCGGTGAGGCCAGGAAGGTCACCACATCGGCGACTTCCGCGGCATCGATGACGCGGGCTACGGAGTTCGTCGCCAGCCCCGCCTCGAGTTCGGCGACCGGCGTGCCGGATTCGCCGGACCGCGCGGCCAGGCGTTCGGTGAGACGTTCGGTGCGGGTAAGTCCGGGGTGCACCACGGTCACGTTCACCCCGTGCGGGCCGAGTTCGTCGGCCAGGTTCTTGGTCAGCGCGGAAACGCCGACATTACGGACCGTCTGGGCGATCGAATTGGCCTGCCGCGCCCCCAGGCCGCTGATATTGATGATCCGGCCCCAGCCCTGCGCCACGAGGTGCGGAGCGACCGCCCGCGCCGTCCGCAGATATCCGAGAACCTTGATCTCGACCTCCCGGCGCACCACCTCATCGCTGGTCTCGGCCAGATTCGCGGGAGCCCCGGCACTCCACGGCGTCGCCGCCGCGTTGACGAGAATATCCACACCGCCCAGTTCGGCGATCGTCCGATCGACCAGTTCCCGGACTTGCTGGTCGTCGCCGGTATCGGTCGCGATTCCGAGCACCCGCCGGCCCGTCTCCGCGGCCACCGCCCGCGCCGCCGCCGTGAGCGTGTCGGCGGAGCGGGCCGCGAGCACCAGGTCGACCCCCTCGGCCGCCAGCCCGCGGGCCACCGCCAGCCCGATACCCTTACTGCCGCCGGTGACCACGGCCCGTTTCCCGGCCAATCGCAAATCCACGTGCGTGACGCTAGCAACCGGCGGGACGGGAAACGCGGGTCGTGCTCAGCTCGAGCCGAATACCGGGTTGTAGGCTCACGCCGTGTCCAGGACCTCCGCCGTACGGTCGTCGCGGGTCCGCGCCGGGACCGGCAGCGGCGGCCTCGTGCCGACCGGATCCGCTCGCGGCGCGGCCCTCCGATCCGGCGGTACGGCGCCATCGATCATCCCGGGTCACACCGAATCGAGTGTGCGGCTCGCATGAGCGGCATGTTGATCCGGAACGCGGAGGTCGACGGCAGGCCCTCGACCGATGTACTGCTGCGCGGGGGCACGGTCGCGGCGCTCGGACCGGATCTGCCGGCAACCGGGCTCCCGGTGCTCGACGCCGGCGGCGGCGCGCTGCTGCCCGGTCTGCACGATCACCATCTGCATCTGCATGCCCTGGCGGCCGATTCGGCGTCCGTGCGCTGTGGCCCGCCGCGGGTGCGGACCGCGGCCGAACTGGCCCGGGTCCTGGCCGCGGCGCCCGGTGACGGCTGGATCCGCGGTACCGGATACGTCGAAACGGTTGCCGGGCTGCTCGATTCGGCCGCCATCGACAGGTTCTGCCCCGGCCGGCCGGTCCGGATCCAGCATCGCAGCGGCGCCCTGTGGATGCTCAATTCCGCGGCCGCCCGGCTCGTGGGCCTGGACACCGCGACCGCACCGGGCGTGGAGCGGGACGACAGTGGCCGGGTGACCGGGCGGCTCTGGCGCGCGGATACCTGGTTGCGGTCGCGGTTACCCGATTCCGGGCCACCCGACCTCGCCACGGTCGGCGCTCGGCTCGCCCGCTACGGGATCACCGGGATCACCGACGCCACCCCCGATCTCACCGAGACCTCGCTCGCCGCCCTGATCCGCGCCGCGACGTCGGGCGCGTTACCTCAGCGGCTGAACCTCCTGGGTGTGCCGCTCGACCGCGCGGCCGGCCCGGATGTGACGGTGGGTGCCTACAAGATCGTGCTCGCCGATTCGGGGCTCCCGGATATCGACACGCTCACCGCCACCGTGCGTCGCGCGCATACGGGCGGGCGGCCGGTCGCCGTGCACTGCGTCAGCCGGGAGGCATTGCTCATCCTGCTCGCCGTCTTCGCGGAAACCGGGACGATAGCGGGCGACCGGATCGAGCACGGCGCCCTGATCCCGGCCGAATCCATCGACGCGCTGCGCGGATTCGGGCTCACCGTCGTCACCCAGCCCGGTTTCCTCGCCGACCGCGGCGACGACTATCTGCGCCGTGTCGAACGCGGCGATCTGCCCGATCTCTATCGCTGCCGCAGTCTGGCAGCGGCGGGGGTGGGACTGGCCCTGTCCAGTGATGCCCCGTATGGCCCCGCCGACCCGTGGCGGGTCATCGCGGCGGCCGTGACCCGCCGGGAGCCCGGAGGCACGGTGATCGGGGCAACCGAGACGCTGCGACCCCGGCACGCCCTCGGCCGCTATCTGACCTCGCCGCACGACCCCGGCGGAGCCGAGCGAATCGTCGCGCCGGGCGCGCCCGCGGATCTGGTGCTGCTGGACCGGCCGATCGCGGCGATGCTGCGTCACCCCGTCGCCGAAGCCGTGCGGGCGACCTTCGTCGGCGGGCATCCGGTTTTCGCCGGTTAGCACGAGCCGGACGCCACCCGGAGGCGGATGCGTGCGGGTCCGCCGGTCACCGCCCGGCCGCCGGATCCGCGATCTCGTCGATCAGTCCCCAGACCAGGGCCCGTTCCGTTCCCAGCGCGACGCCGGTGATGAACAGATGCAGGGCCCGCCAGCGGCCGATCCGGCGCGGCAGGCTCACCGTCCCGCCCGCGCCGGGTATCAGTCCCATCGCCACCTCGGGGAGCCGGAAGACGGTATCCGGCGCGGCGACCACCCGCCCGGCCAGCGCCGGGATCTCGATCCCCGCCCCGACACAGTGGCCGTGCAACCGGGCCTCGGTGCGGTCCGCGATCCGGGCCAGCAGCCGGGCCGCGCCGCCCCGGGTACGGATCAGATGCGCGGTCACGATATCAGGAGTGTGGCCGAACTCGTCGAGATCGCCACCGGCGCAGAACGACGGGCCGGTACCGTCCAGCAGGATCCGTGTGAACCCGGCGGAAACCGCGACCCGTAACGCGTCGACCAGGGCATCCCGCACAGCGGTTCCATACGCGTTACGCCGTTCCGGCCGGTTCAGCGTGATACGCAGCGTATCCCCGGTGGCGTCCAGGAGGACGGGGTCGGTGACCGGCGGGGGTGGCAGCGGGCGGCCCAGGCCACGGCGCGCGGTGAGCCAGTCCGCGAATTCCGCCCCGCCCTGCAGGGTGGAGTACGCCAGCGATTCCATATCGATCGCGGCCGGCACCGGCAGATCCGTACCGGCCCGCAGCACCTGCGCGGCGATATGGGAGGCCTGCGGGCAACGCCGCACGCGGTCCAGGAACTGCCCGACCGCGTGCGATGCGTCGTCGCAGCCCACCACCGCCCGGTCCGCGGGATCCGGCCCGGTGACGTAGGTGAGGTCCAGCGCCGCGGTGAGCGGAGCCAGTTCGGGCCGGATCGGCGCCGAGCCGACCCCCAGCACCAGCCCTCCCCACTCGGGCACGCGGGCCGCGGCGGCAGCGGCAGTGGGCGCGTCGACGCCGTCGAGATCGACGAGCAGCACCGGTTCGAGCAGCGAGGTCGCGTCCAGCGTCGCCACCCGGGCACCGTCGCCGGCCACCTCCGCCGCCGTGAGGGTCCGCACGTCGATATCCATGTCCGCCCTCCTGACCTGTGGCTAGAAATTAGCAGGCGACGCATGGCCCCGCCGCCCACGGCTCGTCATCGGGGACGGCCCCGGCGGTGAACGACGGTCAATCGGCGAGGTAGGCGACCAGACTGCCGACGAGTCCGTCGAGGGCATCGTCGAGATCCCCGTAGGTGCCGAGAGTTCGTTCCGAGGTGATACCGCGCATGGCGGCGGGCAGGAGCGCGGCCACCTGCCGGATCTTCACCGGATCCACCGGCAGATCGGCGAATTCCCGTTCACAGGCCTTGTCCCAGTTCGGTTTCCAGGACGCCAGTTCCGCCGCCGTGCGGGGATAGTCGCGTTCGAGTTCGGCGTGGTCCCGGGGCAGCGCGGCGCGCAGGGTCTCGATCGCCAGCGATTCCGGAGTACGCAATCCGATGGCCATGGTCTCGACCATGGCGGCCACCCGCTCCCGCAGCGTGCCCCCGGGTTTGATCCCGGCGGGCAGATCGCCACGTTTATCGGCGGTATGGCGCAGTACTGCCGCCCACAGCCCGTCGATATCGCCGAATTGGTATTTCACCACTCCCCAGGTCGCGCCGATATCCCGGGCGATCCGGTTCCCGGAGACCGCCGCGGGATCGCCGGTCGCCAGGGACGCGATCGCCGCCTCGAGCATGCTCTCCCGGGAGGCGAGGCCGCGCTTGTTCGCCCGTCGCCCGCCTGTCGCCACATCCGCCACAGGGAGCCAGTGTACCGGCCGTGAACAGGCCGGAACCAGTTTCATCGAACCCTCTTGCATTCTTTGCCGGGCCCTTCTATTCTCGGAAGCGCCGCGTGGCCCGGGTCACAGCGGACGATCGCCGTGTACCGCATTCCGCCGAGCCTGGAGGATCGAGATGGCACCACCACCCCTGTCGATGGAGCCGACGGGCTGGTTCCAGGTCGCCTGGTGTGGCGAGATCACCGTGGGCGCGGTCCACCGGATGAAGTACTTCGGCCGCGAGATGGTCGCCTGGCGATCCGCCTCCGGGCAACTGTCGGTGTTCGACGCCTACTGCGAACATCTCGGCGCCCATCTGGGCTATGGCGGGCGAGTGGAAGGCGAGAACCTGGTCTGCCCGTTCCACGGCTGGGAATGGAATCGTGAGGGCCGCAATGTCTGCGTTCCCTACGAGGACCACCCGAACCGCGGCCGCCGAATCCGGAGCTACCCCGTGGCCGAGCGCAACGAGGCGGTCTGGATCTGGTACGACATCGACGGACGCCCACCCTATTTCGAGGTCCCGGATATCTTCACCGCCTTCGGCGACGACCGCAGCGCCACGGACTACTATCCGCCGGTGCCCGCCGCCACGCTGTACCGGCAGGGACTGGAACTGCATCCGCAGTACATCATGGAGAACGGCGTCGATTTCGCGCATTTCAAATATGTGCACAAGACCCCGTTCGTCCCGGAGTTCACCCGGCACGATTTCTCCGGCCCGGTGTCCTATGTCGACTTCACCATCGCCTTCGACGCGAAGGCGGACGCGGCCGGTAGCGGGGTGGAGTCGATCAATGCCGGGCTGGGATGCTCGATCACCAAGAGCTGGGGCATGGTGGACAACCGCACCATGCCGGCCGTGACACCGGTGGACGATCGCACCTCCGATGTCCGGTTCACCGTGTGGATCGGGCGCAAACCCGGTGAGGACGGCCCGGAGATCAGCGAATACGGCAGGACCATGGCGGGCTTCGTGATCGAACAATTCGAAGCCGATGTCCATATCTGGGCGCATCAGCGCTATTCGGACCCACCGGCACTCTCGCGGAAGGAATATCAGGGCTTCCGGGCGCTGCGGGAATGGGCCCGGCAGTTCTATCCCGGCGAGGCCGCCGGCGGCGTGATCCCGCGGACCGGTGCCGCCCGGCCCGCTCCGAACCCCGATGCCACCGCCGGCCGGATCTGATCCGCACCACGGTCGCGCCCGGTCTCCAGTACACAGAAAGGCTTTCGACGATGAGCAGCAACGGCAAGGTCCGCGTTTTCCAGGTCGCGACGGGCAACCTGGGCACGGAGATGATCGGCCGCATCCGCGACCATCCCGACCTCGAATTGGTGGGCCTGCACTGCTATTCACCGGAGAAGATCGGCCGTGACGCCGGTGAGATCGTCGGGCTGGACCCGGTCGGCGTGATCGCCACCGGCTCGGTGGAAGAGATCCTGGCGGCCCGCCCCGATGTCCTCACCTTCCATGGCGTCTTCCCGGACGAGGATCTCTACGAGAAGGTTCTGGAAGCCGGGATCAATGTGGTGACCACCGCGGATTGGATCACCGGATTCCACCGCGACACCAATCACCGCCACCCCTCGGGCCGCGCGGTGAGCGAGGTGATCCAGGCGGCGTGTGAGCGCGGGAACTCGACCTTCTACGGCACCGGGATGAACCCGGGCCTGTGCCAGATCCTCGGAATCGTGCACACCG
This sequence comes from Nocardia sp. NPDC003345, assembly GCF_053589395.1. NCBI lineage: Bacteria > Bacillati > Actinomycetota > Actinomycetes > Mycobacteriales > Nocardiaceae > Nocardia > Nocardia sp. NPDC003345. The sequence goes on along the minus strand of NZ_JBSFRU010000147.1, from coordinate 74 downwards.
CCGATGTTTCCGAGATCGAGAACATCACCGTCACCGAATCGGTCGATGTCTCCTGCCACCATTCGGTCGACACC